>CAJMPE010000022.1 GCA_905215275.1 uncultured bacterium
AGACTTCAAAACCAAACCGGAATAGACGGAGCGCGGCTCCAGTTAACCGCCGCACGACGTCCCGGACGTGGGGCAAGCACGCGTCGGGGTTCGACGGTTCGTTCAAACGCACCAAATACGGCTATCCTTCGGCAAGCGCTCGCTTGGCCATGCAGGCCGAGTCGACGCTGTGGGGACGCAAGCGCGTGGTGGGCTCTAAGCTTAAGCACGACGGAACGCTGGGCTACATTAGCCGCGGTGCTGCCCGCCGCAGTGGGCTCAATCCTGCTGGCTGGCATCGTTATGTGCCGATTGCAGTTGTTGTTGCGGTGATTGTGATCGCACTTGCCGCACTCGGCTACGCAGGCGGCGGGGTCGACCTGAGCGCGATGTTCAAATCTGCTGAGCTCGCGCATGCCGGCACGGAGCTTGTCGAGGGCGCTCAGACACAGACGGGCGTGGCGCCTCAGCGCGGTATTGTTGCCGCTGCCGCAACGATCGCCGATGCGCAAAAGGGCGAGGATACGGACAGCGAGGATAGCGAAACCGGTGCAAACGGCGTGGATTCGCAGGTCACGCCCGTGACGCAAGGCCAATAAGTCACAGAACCATCACACTAAGTCGCTGTTTGGGGCCAATGAGTGAGCAAAAAAGCAGCAATGTTGTTTCATATGGAACTCATTAGTCACAATTTGTAAAAAAGGGCTATACTACTAGGCACTTAAAGGTCCACAAGCTGCAAGTTGAGGAGTACCTAACATGAAGAAGAGATTCATGGCAGCACTGAGCGTTCTCGCTCTTGCCCTGGCTCTGCCCGTGGCTGCTTTCGCCGCCCCGAGCCCTGCCAACACCACCGCCACCGGCGCCAACAACGTGACCGCCAGCGTTAACAACGCTAACGTCAAGGTTGCTTCCACCACCAAGAACGCCGAGGGCACCCCTGCCAACGCCAACGTGGTCGCTTCCTTTGAGATCACCGAGACCGTCGAGGGTACCGTTTCTGAGTCCAACCCGCTGACCGTCACCTTCACCCTTGGCAAGGCTTACGCCAACGCCAAGGTTACCGTCTATGTCCAGCACAACGACGGTAGCAAGGAGACCCTGAACCTCACTGCCGACAACAACGGCAATGTTACCTTTAAGGTTACCAAGCTCTCCATCTACACCATTGTGGCCGAGAAGACCGCTGCTGGCGCTGCTACCACCGACAACGGTGCTAAGTCCCCGGCTACCGGCGTGAACACCACCGCTGTTGCCGCTGTGGCTGCTGTTGCCGCTGCTGGCGCTGCCTGCGCTTTTGTTGCTCTTCGCAAGAACAACTAGCACACATACGGTTTCAACCGTAAGATTTGAGGACCCGTACTTGTGCGGGTCCTTTTTTTGGCCGATTTACAGGGTAAGGGAACACCATGGCACAGCAGCCGCAGGGCAAGCATATGGAAGTTAAGCATATGGGCGACTCGGACAAAAAGCGTCGCGCCACGATACTCAAGGGCGTTTTCGTAGTGTTGTTGCTGGTCGCAGTCGGCTGCGGCGGCTACGTGCTCTATATGAATCATCTAGAGCAGCAGCGCGCCGAGGAGATGAGTGCAACAGGCAAGCCCGCCACGAAGGTCGAATCAAAGGGCAAGGAGCTGCCGGACAACCCCATCGACTTTGCACCGCTCATTCAAGAGAATGCCGATATCTATGCGTGGCTCTACATTCCGGGTGCGGATATCAACACGCCCTTGCTGCAGAGCACGACGGACGACCTGTTTTATCTGGACCACGACAAGGACGGCAAGTACGACCCGTATGGCACAGCATTTAGCCAGATGGCAAACGCGCGCGACTTTAGCGATCCCGTCACGGTGATCTACGGCCATGTGAACGGCGGTGTGTTCCACAACTTGCATAACTTTGAGGACGCGGACTTCTTTAACGAGAACACCGAGTTCTATATCTACACGCCGGGCCATATTCTGAAGTACAAGATTGTCTCGGCCTATCAATATGACGATCGCCACATTCTCAACTCGTTTAACTTTGCCGACCCTGCCGTGCGCCAGGACTACTTTAATTCGGTCTGTAATCCGGACGCATTGCTCAAAAATGTACGTGACGGCGTGACACTTGATGCAGATAGTAAGATTGTACAGTTGAGCACCTGCATGCTCGATAGCTCGCAGGGCAACTCGCGCTATATTGTGAGCGGTGTGTTAACAAGCGACCAGGAGACAAAATAGTCATGAACCCCCGTGGCAAGCACTTTATCGATGCGGTGGATCCCGACGAAAATCAAGTAAACAATCCCGAGCAGCAGGTTCGGGATGCGGCGGAGCCTGTCGAGCCTCAATGGGAGACCAAAGGCACTCCGACACCTCAATCTGACGAAAAATCCCAGGGCAAGGCCGAGGCTCCGTCCGACGCATCGGCAAAGACCGATGAAGCTGCGGCGCAGCCTGTTGATGAGGTAGAGTGGCCTTCGCTTGATGAGGCGGGACCTCAGCGTCGTCGACGCTCCAAAGAGTCGATTAAGCGCATCAAGCGCCGCCGCCGTATCCGCACGCTGCTGATCGTGCTGCTCGTGATTGGTGCGGTTGCTGCTGCCGGCTGGGGCTTTGTGAATCACAGCGTGAACCAAGGCAAAAAGAAGATTGAGGAAAAGACCGAAAAGGTCATTAAGGCCAAGGGCGACACCATTACCTATAACGGCAAGAAGTATGCGCTCAACAAGCATATGGCCACGGTGGCGTTTATCGGCTTTGATGGCCGCAACAACGATGACGGCACCCAGAAGGGCCAGTCCGATACCGTGATGGTCGTAGCGCTTAATACCGACACGGGCGAGGCCCGCGGCATTATCATCCCGCGCGACAGCATGGTTGCCGTAGATACGTATTCCAATGGTTCGTTTGCCGGTCAGGTGACCGAGCAGCTGTGCTTGCAGTTTGCCTATGGCACCGATGGCGACAACTCATCGGCGCTGACGGCCGCCGCTGCCTCGCGTGTGCTCGATAACATTCCGGTCGACTATTACTACACGCTCAATATCGAGGGCGTGGCTCCCATTAATGACTCCATCGGCGGTGTGACGCTGGTGCCTACGCAGACCGTGCCGGGCACGTCGGTTGTCGAGGGCCAGGAGACCACGCTGTTTGGTACAACGGCGGAAAAGTACGTGCAGTGGCGCGACACGACGAATCTGACGTCTTCGCTGGATCGCACAGCGCGCCAGGTGAGCTACGTGCAGGCGTTTGCGTCGAAGGTACTCAGCAGTGCCAAGAGCAACCCCGCCATGCTCATCAGCCTGTATCAGGCCATGGGCGACTATACGTGGACCAATTTGGGTCTCGATGAGTTCAGCTATCTAGCGACTACGATGCTCGAGCACGGCCTGACTTCGTTTGATGTCGTGACGCTGCAGGGCACCATGCAGCAGGGCGACACCTTCGCCGAGTTCTATCTGGACCAGGACAACGTAAAGCAAACGGTCGTCGACACCTTCTATCATCCAGTCGACTAGATTGTTCCGCCGTTCGTTAGAACGGCGGAACTAATTACCCGACGTACACCACGTTGTTGCGGCGCGGCTTTGCCTCGGGGAGTGCGTCCTCGGCGTAGCCCAGAATGCAGTTGCCCACACCGCGCAGACTTCCGTCGGCGGGCAGACCCCACTTGGCCAGCAGCTCCAGTCCCTCGGGTGAGTCAAAGACCTCGTGCGCACGGTGGATCCAACACGAATCGACGCCCAGCGCATAGGCTGCGTTGAGCAGGTTGCCCATGGCGAGCGAGCCGTCTTCCAGGTGCGTGGGCACGCTGCGGTCGACCAACACCACCACAACGGTCTTGGCGCCGTAGAAGGGATCTCCCTCGCTGCCCATAACTTGGGCGTTGAGCTGCGAGAGGCGCTCGACGGTTGCGGGGTCGGTGACGGCGACGAACGTGACCGGCTGGCGTCCCATGCCGCTCGGCGCGTACTGGCCGGCTTCGATAATGCGTGCGAGCTTCTCGGCCTCGACAGGGCGATTGCTGTATTTGCGGCAGCTGCGGCGGTGGATGAGCGCTTCGATGGTCTCCATGGGTCCTCCTGACGTTGGTTTCGATGCCTCGTTCTTACCCGCCGAACCAAAACCGTAATCGCGCAGTCGGCCCCAAACAATGCAAGCTACCAAGTGGAAAAGTTGGTTTGCATAAAACTTCAGTCAGAATGTGACAAACCGGTGGGATGGTTAAACGTTTTATCCCGTCTACCCTGCGGTTTTTTACCACTTGCCTAAATGATGCGCGCATAAGCTCTGATAAAGGTTTTACTAAAGGAGCACCAACGTTTATCAACGCGCCATGGTGGCGCCGGGCCAGGAGGTAACATCATGTTCCAGGCTGGAGATGTCGTCGAGACCGACTTCGAAGGATTTCTGAAGCTGCTGCGTTCCAAGACGCGCGCTTTCGTGTCGATTAACGATCACGAGTACTACATCACGCACACCGATGGCTATTGGCGTGTTCAGGATTGCGAGGCCCTCAACGATAAGGGCCACTTTACTGACTGCTCCGAGCTGGTCAACACGGTCTGCGAGGTCGTCGAACTGCCGTGGATCTGCGGCAAGAGCCTGCACGACAGCTTCTCGGGTGCCACGGTCTACGAGGCCGTCGCTGCTTAACAGTCAACACTTGATATTCTCTCGCAACCGCCGGCGCCGCCCCCGCGCCGGCGGTCTTTTTGTCGATATGCTTATGTAGAGCCGACCATAAACAACAATCTTGTTGACGATAGTCAAAACTCGGACTAATGTAGAGATATTAATTGGTCAAAACTCGGACTATCGAATGGTGGGAGAGATGAATAGTGCAGTTAGCCCGGTCGATTTCGACCGGATGCTCAACGGGCTTGATCGTATCTATTCGGAGTTCGCGCGCACTTGCGGTCTTTCGGACTGCGCCTACTGGATGCTCGTCGACACGAGTGCAGCGGGCGGAAGCGTTGCCGTGAGTCGGCTGACGAGTGAATGGTTCTACAGCAAACAGACCATCAATTCGGCGATTAAGACGCTTAGGGCGCGAGGGCTTGCGACGTTGGAGTTTGCCGAGGGCAGTCGTAAGAACAAGGTTGTGCGACTGACCGAAGAAGGCGTGCAGTTTGCCAAGCGCTACGCGTTGCCGGCGCAAAAAGCCGAGCAACAGGCATTCGAGGCGCTCGAGCCGTGGGAACAGCGCGAGATCATGCGCTTGGTCGGTAAGTTCTCCTACGTTCTGAACGAAGAGTGCGAGGCATTTAAACGGCAAGTGGCCGCCGAGAACGAGGCTGACGATAAGGGCGAGGGGGACACATGCGACTCTTAATGAGGTTTATGAGGCCGTACCGCGGTCTGATTGCGGTGACGCTGTTTGCGGTGCTGATAGATAACGTCGGTACGCTGTTGGTTCCCACGATGCTGGCGAATATGGTCAACACCGGTATTACCACGGGCGATGTCGACTATATTTTACGCAACGGCCTGTACATGCTTATCGCGACCGGCATGGCCAGCGGCGGCACGGTGCTGGGCTGCTATCTTTCGGCGCGCCTGGCCGCCAACGTGGCCTGCGATATCCGCAATGCCGTGTACGACAAGTCGCTCGAGCTGTCCGCCAGCGACTTTGAGCGCTTTGGCACGGGTTCGATGATCACACGCTCGCTCAACGACATCAACGTGATTCAGCAAGCTGTCCTTCAGACGATTCAGTTGGTGCTGCCGGTGCCGTTCTTGGCCGTGGCAGGCATCATTTTTGCTTGGTTCATCGATCCCGCCATGGGCACGCTGCTGGGCGTGGTGGTTGCGATCGTGCTGGTGGCGGCGGTCTTTACGGTGGCTAACGCCGCGCCGATCTTTATGCGCCTGCAGAGCTTTATCGACCGCATGAACGTGGTGCTGCGCGAGAACATCGTGGGCGTGCGCGTCATCCGCGCATTTAACAAGGAGCGCCACGAGGAGCGGCGCCTGGACGAGGTGTTTAGCGATTACGCGGCCAACGCCATCAAGGTCAACCACCTGTTTGTGGGTCTCGACAGCTCCAGCTTCTTTTTGATGAACATCGCCGAGGTGGCGGTGCTGTGGGTGGGCGGCAACCGCGTGGGCGTCCACGCCATGCAAATCGGCAGCATCTCGGCCGTGCTGGAGTACGCGATCTTGATCCTGTTCTTTGTGATGATGGCGCAGATGGTGATTCTGACGCTTCCGCGCGCCGCGGCGTGCCTCAACCGCGCGCAACAGGTGCTCGAAATCGAGCCGAGCATCGTGGACGGCAAGACTACGCTGGGCGACGGGGCGCCTGAGTCCGCAGATGGGGCCGACGCGGTGGCCGTGTTCGACCATATGTCGTTCCGTTTTGACGATGCCGACGAGGATACTCTGTGCGACCTGAGCTTTGCCTGTCGCCGTGGCCAGACCACGGCGATTGTAGGCTCGACGGGTTCGGGCAAGTCGACGGTGGCCAAGCTCTTGTTGCGTTTCCATGATGCCACGAAGGGCGCCATTCGCCTGAACGGCGTCGATCTACGCGACCTTTCGCAAGGTGAGATTCGCGGGCGTATCGCTTACGTGCCGCAGAAGGCGTGGCTGTTCTCGGGCACCGTTGCAAGCAACCTGCGCTTTGGCAACGAAGGCGCGACCGAGGCTGACATGCTCCATGCGCTGGAGGTTGCCCAGAGCACCTTTGTGCTCGATCAGCCCCAGGGGCTCGATACTCCGGTGGCCCAGGGCGGCACGAACTTTTCGGGCGGTCAGCGCCAGCGCCTGGCGATCGCTCGCGCACTCATGAAGCGCGCCGATCTATATATCTTCGACGACAGTTTTTCGGCCCTGGACTTTAAGACCGATGCCGCCCTGCGCCATGCGCTGCAGGACGAGACGCGCGATGCCGCGGTGCTCATCATCGCGCAGCGTATCTCGACCATTCTGCATGCCGACCAGATCGTGGTGCTCAAGGATGGCGAGGTCGTGGGCCTAGGCACGCACGACGAGCTCATGGAAACCTGCGAGGTGTACCGTGCTATTGCGGAATCGCAGATGAAGGGAGGTGAGTAGCATGACCGAGGAGCTCAAGAAGCAGGCCATCGCCGAGGATGCCGCGGTTGCAGAGACAGTTGAGGAGACGGGCGCCACACCCGGCCTGGACGAAGCCGCCAAGGCGGCGGAGCGCGAGGCTCGCCGCCAGGCACTCTACGAGGAAAACGAGCGCGCCGAGGACGAGCGCGCCCGCGCCGAGGCGGAGCGTATGCGCGACGTTGACGACGAGGACGAGGACGAGACGCCCCGCGACACCTGGGCGACGGTGCGCCGCCTGTGGAGCGAGGCCGCCGGCGACCATTGGCGCTTCTATATCGTGTTCGCGAGCATCGTGTTCTATGTCATCTTTAACACCGCGGCGCCGGCTTACAGCGCCCGCGTGATCGATGAGCTGTGGGGGCACATGAAGCTGGCGTTTGCCAACAACGCTACCTTCAGCATTACCTGGGAGAACTGCGGCAGGACCATCTTCATCTACTTTATGATCTGGACTGCCGCCGCCTCGTTCTACGCACTCCAGAGCTTTTTGATGTCGAGCGTTGCCGAGCGCCTCAACCTGCGCCTACGCAACCGCATCGCGCAAAAGCTCAACCGTCTGCCGCTTGCCTACTTTGACGCGCATCGTCCCGGCGAGGTCGTCAGCCGTGCGACCAACGACTTGGACAAGATGTCCGAGAGCATGCAGCGCGGCTTGCTGCAGCTTCTGGTGTCGATCGGTACCGTGGTGGGCGCCGTGAGCGTGATGTTCGTGTTTAGCGTGCCGCTCACGCTTGTCTTTTTGTTCTTTACGGCGCTTTCGCTGCTGGTGACGAAGGTCGTTTCGCGCCGCACGCACGATGTCACGGGCGAGCGCCAGGAGTGGGTGTCCAAGATTACGAGCGCGGTCGAGGAAGGCTACTCGGGCCGTCTGGTAATCCGTGCGTTTAACCGCGAGCGTCAGAGCTCTGCCGAGGTGCACGAGGCTTCGAGGGAGCTGGCGCGCGTGAGCACCAAGGCCGACTTTATGATTAACGCCGTCGGTCCCGCGGTGCGCTTTATCGGCCGCTTGGCGCAGATCGTGATCGCGCTGGTGGGCTGCAGCATGCTGGTTGCCGGTCACATGACCGTCGGCGTGTTCCAGGCGTTCTTCCAGTTTATCTATGAGGCGTCCGAGCCCATGACGCAGCTTTCGTTTACCTTTAACTCGCTGCAGAGCGCGCTGGCGAGCGCAGAGCGCGTGTTCGACCTGCTCGACGAGCCCGAGATGGAGGCCGATCCGTTGCCGGCGGCCGCCGCCAAGCTGCCAGGCAAGGTGGAGGGCCGTGTCGCTTTTGAGCATGTGCGCTTTGGCTATTCGCCCGACAAGCCGCTTATGCGCGACGTGTCGTTTACCGCCGAGCCGGGTCAGAAGATCGCGGTGGTGGGAACCACGGGTGCGGGTAAGACCACGCTCATCAATCTGCTCATGCGCTTCTACGAGATCGACGGTGGCCGCATTACCCTCGACGGTGTGGACACGAGCCGCATGGATCGCGGCGAGCTGCGCCAGCAGTTTGGCATGGTGTTGCAGGACGCCTGGCTGTTCGATGGCACCATTGCCGAGAACATCGCCTATGGCTGCCCCGAGGCAACGCGCGAGGAGATTGTTGCGGCTGGGCGCGCCGCCCAGGTTGACTTCTTTGTGCGCACCATGCCGCAGGGCTACGACACACGTGTGGCTAACGATGCCGAGAGCATCAGCCAGGGCCAACGTCAGCTGCTGACCATCGCGCGCGTGCTGCTCAACAACCCGGCGATCCTCATCCTGGACGAGGCGACGTCGAGCGTGGACACGCGCACCGAGCTCGCCATCGGCCGTGCTATGGATGCGCTCATGCGCGGGCGCACGAGCTTTGTGATCGCGCACCGTCTGTCGACGATCGTCGATGCCGACCTCATCCTGGTCATGGATCACGGCAATATCATCGAGCAGGGTACGCACAAGGAGCTGCTGGCTGCCGAGGGCGCTTATGCCGACCTCTACCTAAGCCAGTTCGCATAAGGTGACAAAGGGGCAGCCCCGCATGTCACATCGAAAAGAAGGCGCGCCGGGGGCGGATTCCCTGGCTCGTCTTTTGTGTTGGCGTCAATGTTGTCGGTGGCCGTCCGCTTCTAGCGCTCGTCCACGAGTTTGGCGACGAGGGCTTTGAGCTCGGCCACCTCTTGCTCGAGTTCCTTGACGCGACGGGCGTTTTCGGTGATGCCCTGACGGTTGAGGGCGCTCTGCTCGGCGGCATCGTCGGGCATATACTCGCGGTGCTGCTTGGCGTCGAAGCTCTCCTCGAACACGCGGCAGCCGTTGCGCTTGATGATGCGCCCGGGCACGCCCACGACGGTGCAGTTGTCGGGCACGTCCTTGACGACGACCGAGTTGCCGCCGATCTTGACGTTGTTGCCAATGTGGATGTTGCCAAGCACCTTGGCGCCCGTGCCCACCGTGACATTGTTGCCCAGGGTGGGGTGGCGCTTGCCGGTCTCGTTGCCGGTGCCGCCGAGCGTGACGCCCTGGTAGAGCGTGCAATTATCGCCAATGACCGTGGTCTCGCCAATGATGACGCCCATGGCATGATCGATGAAGAAGTGCTTGCCGATTCTCGCTGCGGGGTGAATCTCGACGCCGGTCATATGGCGGGTGATCTGCGACATGATGCGCGCAAGGCTTTTGCAGCCATGGTTCCACAGCCAGTGCTCGGGCACATGATTCCACTTGGCGTGCAAGCCGGGGTAGGAAAGGAAGATGACCAGACCGTTTTGCGCAGCGGGGTCTTGCGCCTGGACGGTCTTGATGTCCTCTCGAATGGTGTTGATAAAGCTCACCGGCCGCCCTCCCTTAGCGCCGTGACAATGCGATTCAATAAAGTATAGCGATTCGCTAGGGATTAGGAAGGGCGATCTTGCTTCGCTTTGGGCGACAAGTGTCAGTTATGCAAACTTGCTGGTAATGAAGTAAGACTTTTGAGGGGTTTGGCCCGTGCTCGCGCCGCAACCGTATACTGGTCAACTTGGACGTGTCCGCGCCCACAACTGAGAGGTTTTACTTCATGGGTTTCATCAATTTTATCGCCGAGCTGCTTAAGGACCCGCGCACCGCGATCGCCAGCTGGATCGCCGCCGGCCCGCTTATGGCCTACGGCTGCGTGTTCCTAATCATCTTTATCGAGACGGGCGTGGTGTTCTTCCCGTTCCTTCCCGGCGACTCGCTGCTGTTTGCCTCGGGCTTCTTTGCCCACAACGGCGGCTTTAACATCGTGGCGCTTCTGGCCACCGCATGGGCCGCAGCCATCCTGGGCGATCAGTGCAACTTTATGATCGGCCACTTCTTTGGCCGCAAGATCATCGCCTCGGGCAAGGTAAAGGCCATGACGCCCGAGCGCATCAAAAAGTCCGAGGATTTCCTGGATAAGTGGGGCCATCTGGCCATCTTCCTCGGCCGCTTCTTCCCGTTCATCCGCACCTTTGTGCCTTTTATCGCCGGCATGGGCGGCATGCATTGGCGCAACTTTGTCGTCTTTAACGTGTTGGGTGGCATTACCTGGTCGACGGTCTTTACGCTGCTGGGTTACTTCTTTGGTGGCATTCCGTTTGTGCAGGAGCACTTTGAGCTGCTGATCATCGGGATTGTCGCCGTGTCGATCATCCCGACCGTGGTCGGTCTGGTTAAGGCTAAGCTCGGTAAAAAGAACGCCTAGTCCGAGCTTGTTTCCGGACGTTGATTCCAAGGCCCGTCATCGGATTCGATGGCGGGCCTTTTGTGTTGAAGGCAAATGAAAATACTTTACTTAGTTAAAGAAAAGCGTTTTATCCAAGGCGTGCGGGGAGTACAATCACCTGCATGCGAATCGACGCGCCATCGGCTTTGATGCTGCCCGCGTGTCCTGCCCGGCTCTACGCTTCCGGGTATGCGACGTTGCGACGCGGCCGGCTTCGGTCCTTGCGTGCGGGTTCGCGAGTATGCAACCGTGTATGTAAGGAGCGACATATGACTGTCGAGAAGAAGGATATCGATTGGGGTAGCCTCGGCTTTGGCTACATGAAGACCGATTACAGCTACGAGGCCCATTGGAAGGACGGCGAGTGGGACGAGGGCGGCCTGACCACCGACCACACCCTGCATGTCTCCGAGTGCGGCGGCATCTTCCATTACTGCCAGGAGGTCTTTGAGGGCCTGAAGGCCTACACCGCCGAGGACGGCAGCATCGTCTGCTTCCGTCCCGACATGAACGCCGAGCGTATGTATAACTCCGCGCAGCGCCTCGAGATGCCCCCGTTCCCCAAGGACAAGTTCGTTGAGGCCGTCAAGCAGGTCGTTTCTGCCAACGCCGCATGGGTTCCGCCCTTCGGCTCTGGCGCGACCCTGTATGTGCGTCCGTTTATGATCGGCTCCGGTGACGTAATCGGCGTGGCTCCCGCTCCTGAGTACACGTTCCGCATTCTCGTGACCCCGGTCGGTCCGTACTTTAAGGGTGGCCTCAAGCCCGTCAAGCTGCGCGTTTCCGAGTACGACCGCGCCGCACCGCACGGCACCGGCAACATCAAGGCCGGCCTCAACTACGCCATGTCCCTTAAGCCCACGATGGAGGCTCATCGCGAGGGCTATGCCGAGAACCTGTATCTCGACTCCGAGTCCCGCACCTATGTCGAGGAGACCGGTGGCGCCAACGTCCTGTTCGTGAAGGAGGACGGCACGCTTGTCGTCCCGCAGTCGCACACCGACTCCATCCTGCCCTCCATCACACGTCGTTCGCTCGTTCAGGTCGCTGAGGACCTGGGCATGACCGTCGACCAGCGTCCTGTCGAGTGGGCCGAGGTCAAGGCCGGCACCTTTGTTGAGTGCGGTCTGTGCGGCACCGCTGCCGTTATCTCCCCGGTCGGCGAGATCGACAACAAGGTCTACGGTGCCGACGAGACTGTGACCTTCCCGGCTGGCTACACCGAGATCGGTCCTGTGATGAAGAAGCTCCGCGAGACTCTGACGGGCATCCAGTCTGGTGCTGTTGAGGATAAGCACAACTGGGTTTACACCGTCGCGTAATTCGTCTTACCTGCCTGGGCGGAGAGCAAGCTCCCTCCCGGCGCGTCCTCGGACATGCAAGAAGCCCTCGCTGCGCACTTCGTGCGGCGAGGGCTTCTGCGTCCTGCGGAATGCGCCGGGAGGGGACTTGCTCTCCGCCCTGCGGGCTCGGCGTTGCCACAGCGGGCAATAATTAATCTGAATAAAGATGGCGCGCGGCCTTTTGGCCGCGCTTTTGTTTTGGTTCGCGCCATGTGGGGGTGGTGGCGACGTGCATTTTTGCGAGTATTCTGCAATCGAAGACCCCTGCATACCGGCCTCGGGCGAAAAATCGGGATTTCTCGATGTTTTCTACGAATGATGGGCGGGGTTATGGGCTGACAGCGTTTGATTTGCAGGGATATTCGCGGTCTTTGGCATTTATCGTGGCGCCCGAAGCCCTTGGTTATGCTGAATACTCCCAAAAATGCACGGCGCCTTGAGGGGGACCTTCGCGACAAAGGAAACCGCCCCGTCGAAGTATGCATTCGACGGGGCGGTTTATGCATATAGCCGAATTGGGATACGTTGCCAACCGGTTAGAACTTGACGGTCGGTGCCTGGCGGGCGGCCTCGGCGGCCTCGAAGCCCTGGCGCTCCTTAAACTGGAAGATGCCGGCAAAGATGACGGCCGGGAACGTCTGGATGGCGTTGTTGTAGCTGAGCACGCAATCGTTGTAGCTCTGGCGCGCGTAGCTCACCTTGTTCTCGGTGTCCTCGAGCGTGGCTTGGAGCTGCGTAAAGTTGGTGTTCGCCTTAAGATCGGGGTAAGCCTCGGCTACGGCGAAGAGCTGGCGCAGCGCACCGGTTAGCACATTGTCCGCTTCCATCTTGGCCTCGGGTGTGGTGGCGCTCACGGCGGCGTTGCGCGCGTTGACCACGGCGGCAAGCGTGTCCTGCTCGTGCTTGGCGTAGCCCTTGACGGTCTCGACCAGGTTAGGGATCAGGTCGTTGCGGCGCTGCAGCTGCGTGTCGATGTTCTGCCAGGCGTTATCAATGCGATTGCGCTTGGTGACCATGTTGTTGTAGATGCCGGCGATGGCGCAGACAATCACAACGACAACAACGATACCGATGATGACGGGAATCATGGTGTCTCCGTTTCGAATGGCCGCGGCGGCATGCGCCAGCTGCCGTTGGTATAACGCTACTAGTATACCCGCAACCTTTGGCGATACCGAACTTTCCGGTAAGCGTTATGTTTCCACCAAGGTAAGGCCATTCGCCAGGGAGTGGGTGATACAGGTGTAAGATATGCGACAGATTAGTGAGTGCTGTCTTTTCCTTGAGGAGGGCGATATATATGGACCTTCGCATCAAGAAAACCTATCGGGCCCTGTTCGAGGCCTTTACCGAGCTGCTCGAAGAGCATCGGTTTGAGGACGTGACGGTTGCCATGCTGTGCGACCGCGCTATGATTCGTCGGACGACGTTCTACAAGCACTTCCGCGACAAAAACGATTACTTTGCCTTCTATATCGATGAACTCATGTCGGGCCTGCCGCAAAAGCGGGCCGATGCGGATGGCGCGGAGGGCGCCGAGGACGTACGCGCGCTTCGCCACGAAGTGTTCGCCGATGCTATGGATCTGATTCTGGCGCATGAGCAGCTCATGGATAACATTTTGGCGAGCAGTATGTCGGGTATGCTGACCAGCATGATTTGCGACCGCATCGCACGCTCCATACACGGGCGCGTGATGAGTGCGCTTGACGAGGACGCGCTCGCGCCCGTATCGCTCGAGACGACGTCTGAGTTTGTCGCCGGCGGCATTATTCGGCTCTTTACCAAGTGGTGGGAATCGGGCCACGTACTAGAGCGCCGATCCGAAATCGCCGACGTGGTCGATGCGCTGTTCGAGCGGACCATGACGCCGGTGAGTCACTAAGAGTGGCGGAGAGAGGGGGATTCGAACCCCCGGAACGCTCTCGCGCTCAACGGTTTTCAAGACCGCCGCATTCAACCGCTCTGCCATCTCTCCGTGAGTCGTAATGATAGCATCGTTTTGGGTTTGCAACAGGGAAGGCGAACGATGACGAGCACCGGAATCGATGAGAAGTTCATGCGCGAGGCGCTGGCGGAGGCGCGTACCGCCGCGGCGGTGGGCGAGGTGCCGATCGGCGCCGTAGTGGTGCGCGCGGGTGAGATCGTCGCGCGGGCGCATAATCGCCGCGAGCTCGACCAGGACCCTTCGGCGCATGCCGAGTTTGCGGCCCTATGCGCCGCCGCTCGGTCGCTCGGTCGTTGGCGCCTTTCCGATTGCACGGTCTACGTAACGCTCGAGCCCTGCTGCATGTGCGCGGGGCTTATGGTCAACGCGCGCGTGGGGCGCTGCGTGTATGGCGCGGCCGATGCCAAGGCCGGCGCGCTGGGTTCGCTGTATGACCTCAACGCCGATTCGCGCCTGAATCATCGGTTTAATGTGACCGCCGGCTTGCTGGCAGACGAGTGTCGCGCGGTGCTGAGCAGCTATTTTAGTGGGCTGCGTGGCACCGATGGTGCTGGTTGCGGTTGTGGGGCCGATCTTGAAGCACATGCCGCCCACGCCGAGGCGCTTGCGGGTGTTGGGGATCTCGCTGGCGAGACGCTCGACTTTGGCTCCGTGCAGCGCCGGCCCCGTCGTGTGCTGTTGGCGATTGATTCCTTTAAGGGCAGCGTTTCGAGCGCGCAGGCGGAGGGGGCCGTTGCCGAAGGTATGCGCCGCGTGTGGCCCGATGCCGAGGTGCGTGCATTGCCACTGGCAGATGGTGGCGAGGGAACGCTCGATGCCGTTGCCGCGTGCGGCGGTGAGATTGTGACCTGCGAGGTGGCAGGTCCCTTGGGCAAGCGCGCGTCTGCCCGGATGCTGGTTGATGTCGAGCGCGAGTCCGCGGTCATCGAGATGGCCGAGGCGGCTGGCATTGGGTATTCGCCTTGCACGAAGTCGTCGGCGCTGGCTGCTACAACCTATGGCGTGGGCGAGCTGATGCTTCGTGCGGTTCGCGCGGGGGCGAGGACTCTATATATAGGACTGGGCGGCAGCGCCACCAACGACGGTGGTGCCGGCATGCTGCAGGCGCTGGACGCCCACCTTGTCGATGACCGTGGCTGCAATATCGCCCCCGGCCTCGCGGGCCTTGAACGCGTGGCGAATATCGATTTGGCACCGGCGCTTCGGGCACTAAATGGCACGCGTGTCGTGGTGCTTTCCGATGTCGAGAATCCGCTCGTGGGGCGTTGTGGGGCACTTGCAGTGTTTGGCGGGCAAAAGGGCCTGCCGACAGACGATGTCGAAGCGCTGGGCAGGTACGACAGCTGGATGGTCGGCTACGGCCGCCTGCTCGATGCGGCGATTACCGGGGTGCGGGCTCAGGGGTTGTTGCGCGTGCCCGAGGGCGTGCGGACATTTGGGTCGGTGCTCGGCGTGCCTGGCGCGGGCGCGGCAGGGGGCTTGGGCGCGGCGTTACTGGCGCTCGGGGCGGAGCTGCGTTCGGGCGTGGAGACGGTGCTCGATCTGATTGGGTTTGACGAACGCGTGCGCGATGTCGACCTGGTCATTACAGGCGAGGGCAACATGGACGAGCAATCCGCTGCCGGCAAGGCGCCGGTGGGCGTGGCCCGCCGTGCCAATCGCTATGGCAAGCCGGTAGTCGCCGTCGTGGGCGGTCGTGCGGATAATTTGGATGCGGTGTATGGTCAGGGCATCGACTTGGTCCTGCCGGTCTGCCGCAGGCCCATGCCTCTTGACCAAGCGCTCGACCCCCAGGAAGCCACAACCAACCTCATCTGCGCCGGTGAAGCAGCCGCCCAAGCCTACGACCTCGGCCGCATCTAAAAGCAGTCAAAAAAGCCCCGTTCCAAATTAGCTACCTTGCCCCATCGGGCTGGAGCGGGTAAGATATACCGAGCGCCTAGCGCGTTCGATGGGTTCGGATGACGACATGTTCCGAATCTGGTCAGGTCCGGAAGGAAGCAGCCATAAGGAGCCTCTGTCGGGCATCCGGATCCATCGAGTGCGCAGGCGCTTTTTGGTGCCGCGGCTACCCGCGAGTGCCGGCAGGGCGCTTGGTGTCTCGCTGGTCCTCGGCTTCGCCTGCGGGATCGCTCGACTACCAAGCG
>CAJMPE010000023.1 GCA_905215275.1 uncultured bacterium
GGCGGCAACGCAGGCAAGTGACGCGGCAGCCAAGGCGGCGCAGGCGGCAAGCTGGAGTGCACAGGCCGCCAATGCCGCTACGGCGCAGGCGACGAGTGGCACCGCGATTGGCTCGACTCCGGTGAAGGGCCCGTTCCAGTCGTTCCCGTATTGGGCCGTGTGCTGGCTACTGTTCTTTTTGCTGATGTTCCCGTTTGGTGCCGGCCCCTTTGCCGCGCTGATCTTCTTTACGATTCCCATCTATCACTGGGTGGCGCGTGCGCTCGATGGTGATTGGGCGCGCGGGGATATTCAGGTTGGTCCGGCACCGGTGACAGCTAGGGCTCAGAATGTTTCCGCTACGGTTGATACTGGCGTGGCTACCGCGACTACCGCTGACCCGATCGCCAAAGAGGGTGATGAATGATGAAGCTTTCGCATGAATCCAAGGTACGCTTGGGCGTTGGCATCGGAGCGTTTGTACTGATTATCGGGCTTGTTTTTGGCGTTTCTCGGACTTTGATTCATTTTGATGGCCCGTGGGATCTCGACGATGTTATACCCGGCTTGTCCGGTATGGACGATGTGGTTGATGACGACGATTTTATGAACGATGGCGGTAAATATTCCGCTCAGCCTCAGCAGCTTTCGTGTACGACCTTTGATGCCGATGAGTTCCGCTACCTCGATTTCGATATCAATGCGGCTTCGGTGGACGTCAAGGTTGTTGATGGCAACAAGGCTCGCGTTATCGAGCGGGGACGCGTTGCCAATGGTATGGATGCCTCCAAGGCCGCGACGCAGAACATCGCATCCGTCGAGGACTCGACGCTCAAGGTTTCTCAGTTTGGAAGTGATGACGGTAAGGCAATTGACCGCTCGGTTACGGTTGAGCTGCCGCGCCGTGTTGCCGAACATCTGAAGGGAATCAACGCGCACGTGGGCTCGGGTGATCTGCAGATTGCCGGTGTCACCTGTGATGGTTTCGACCTTTTCCTGGGTGCGGGAGATGTAGGGTTTGCGGGCAGCGTGACTGATGCGCTTAGTGCAGAGGTCGGGTCGGGCGATGTAACGTTCGAGCTCTACCAGGCCCCCGCGAAGTCGATGGACGTGAGTGTGGGCTCGGGCGATGTGGAGATGACGGTTCCGAACTCGACGGGCTTTAAGGCGAGCCTCACCTTGGGCAGCGGCGACTTCGAGAGCGATTTCCTTCCGCTTGGCTACGACGGCGAGACCATTTTGAATCTTGAATTCGATAATGGCGATAAGTCCGCCACGTATCGTTTTGAGGTTGGTTCGGGCGACATGTCATTTGATTCAGAGTGACGGGCGGTTATCGAAGACTTATACACCATAGCTGCGCTGTTTGATGAAGGCGCCGAAGCCGAGATCGGCTCCGGCGCCTTTGCCTTTACAATGGGGGCATGGAACAGATTATCTTGAACATACTCGAGGCTCTGCGTCGCGGCGAGACCGTGGACGACAAAGCGCTCGTCAAACTGATACATGCCGAGGCGCGCCGTGAGGGCGCCGACAAACGCGATTTGGCCAAGCGCCGTCTGCTGCCGTTCTACCAGCGGGTTAAACGTGAGGAGCCGGCGCGGTGGGCTGGGTGGAATGTCGACGCCGATCTGGAACGTCGGTTGCTGCAAGTGCTGAGGATGAAGCCTCGTCGCACGGCTTCGGGCGTGGCGACCATTACCGTCATCACCAAGCCCTGGCCGTGCTCGGGCGATTGCCTGTTTTGCCCCAACGATCTGCGCATGCCCAAAAGCTATCTGCACGCCGAGCCGGCGTGCGCCCGTGCAGAGCAAAATTGCTTTGACCCGTATCTGCAGGTGAGCGCTCGTCTGACCGCGCTTTCGCAGATGGGGCATGCGACCGACAAGATAGAGCTCATCGTGCTCGGTGGCACCTGGAGCGACTATCCGCAAGGGTACCAGACATGGTTTATGTCGGAACTTTTCCGTGCGCTCAATGACGATGCCGTCGCCGGCGTGGCGGCAAACCCCATGTTGGCGCGTCCGGGCATCAGTCGTGCCGAGGCGGGGCGCTCGATGACGCTCCCGCCGATGCCCTGCCGCCGGTGGTAACAGAGCGCCGCGAGCGCTATCGGGCTGCCGGCATTGCGACAGACGAGGTCGAGCTTGCTGCCGGCGTTGCCGACGAGCAGGGGCGTGTGGATGCTGTCGTTGGTGGCTATAACCGCGCAGTGCGTCGTCTGTACGGCCCCGGTACGCCGTGGGGCGAGGCTGCCGAGTGGCAGACGGCAACGATGGAGGAGCTTGAGCGTCAGCAGCGCATCAACGAGACGGCGAAGCATCGCGTGGTGGGGCTCGTTATCGAGACGCGCCCCGATGCCGTAACGCCGCAGGCCCTTACGCTCATCCGCCGCCTGGGCTGCACCAAGATCCAGATGGGTATTCAGAGTCTCGACCAACATTTGCTCGATATCAACGAGCGTCGTATTTCGGTGGCTCAGATCGAGCGGGCGTTTTCGCTTGCGCGCCTGTTTGGCTTTAAGATCCACGCGCACTTTATGCTCAACCTGCTGGGCGCCACGCCGGAGGGGGACAAGCGCGACTACGAGCGCTTTATGACCGAGGGGGCCTTTATGCCCGACGAGGTCAAGGTCTATCCGTGTGCACTCATCGAGGGCTCGCGTCTAGTGGGCTGCTACGAGCGCGGCGAGTGGTGCCCCTATACCGAGGAAGAGCTGCTCGATGTGCTGGCCGACGACATCGTGGTGACGCCGGCGTTCTGTCGCATCAGCCGTATGATTCGTGACTTTAGCTCCGACGACATTATGGTGGGCAACAAGAAGCCCAACCTGCGCCAGCTCGTTGAGAACCGCCTGGCTGCTCGGGGTGATGGTGCGACGGTGCGTGAGATTCGCTATCGCGAGATCAGCACGGCGGGTGCCGACCTGGACGAGTTGACCCTTGACGAGGAAGTGGCGTACGAGACGCCGGTGACGCGCGAGCGCTTTTTGCAGTGGGTGACGCTCGAAGGCAAAATCGCCGGCTTTTTGCGCCTGTCGTTGCCCGATCGTGCGTTTGTTACCGCGCACGCAGACGAGTTGCCGACGACGCCGGACGAGGCAATGATTCGCGAGGTGCACGTGTATGGCATGGCGGCACGTGTGGGCGATCAGGGCCAGGCGGCTCAGCATCATGGGCTGGGGCGGTCGCTGGTGGAGCGCGCATGCGAGATTGCCCGGGATGCGGGTTATGCGCGTATCAACGTGATTAGCGCGATCGGTACGCGCGAGTACTATCGCCATTTGGGTTTTTACGACCATGGACTCTATCTGCAAAAGGAGCTCTAAATGAACAAGCCGAGTGTTTCTGCTGGCGTCGTTGCCGGCGTTGCTCTGGGAGCCGCGGCGCTTGGTGCGGCCGCTGTCGCTGTTCGTGCTGCCTGTCTGCAGGTTGCGCGAACCCGCAATGGGTTGGCGCGTGTGAAACGCGTGCACGATGAGGGCGGCGACGAGATTCGCGTGTTAGTGCAAGGCGGCGTCTACCAAAGCGCAAGCTACATTGGCGAGCGTTGGGCGGAGCCCGTCTTTGCGTACTATCGTGCGTTTGACGACGTGTTTGAGTCCGAGGATGCAATGCGTGATGCTTGCGGGCATGGTATCGACCGTATGCTCATGCTGGGCGGCGGTGGGTTTGCCTATCCTAAGTTCGCTCTGATGTCGCATGAGGGCTTGCGTATGGACGTTATCGAGTATGACGGAGAGATTACGCGCCTGGCGCGCCGCTGGTTCTACCTGGACGAGCTGGAGCGCGCGGTGGGTGACCGCTTGCGGGTGATAACCGCCGAGGCTCGCTCGTATCTGGGCGTGACGAGCGTGGGACATCGTCGCTACGACGTGGTCGTGAGCGATTGCTTTGGCGGTGCCGAGCCCGTACGCAAGCTGGCGACCGTTGAGGCGTTGCGTTTGGTGCGAGGCAGCCTGAACCCCGGGGGTATCTACGTTGCCAATATCGTGAGCGCAAACGAGGGGAGCGACGTGACGTTCCTGCGCGACTGCGCTGCCACGGCAGTCGAGGTATTCGCCCACGCCTGGGTGGTCCCATGTGGCGATGCAGAGTTCGGCGGCGAGGAAAACTACCTGCTCATCGCCAGCGACGGCGACTACGCCTTTGCCGAAGCCGTGCCCTTCGACGCTGACTTCCTTGGCACCGTCCTTCACGACAAGTAAGTCTCCCCGTCCCAAAAAGACTGGTCTTAGACGTGGTCGCGCCAGCTGCGGACGCGCTGCTTCATGCCCTCTATGTCGAGCACACCTTCGGCAAAGCCCTTGCGCACTAGCTCTTCGGGAACAAACTCGTCGTAGCGATCGAAATAAGGCACCTCGCCGGGATAGACGAGCTCGATGGGGTCGAAGTCCTTCTCGGCCTCGGCGGCGAGCACCTCAAAGAACGTCTCCTCGTCGGCCTTCATCTTAAATTGCATAAAGTACGGGCGTGATGGGTCGAGTCCGCGAAGGCCAAGCTCCGCGGCACATTTAATCTTGAGCATACGTTCGAGCGCCAGAAAGGCGTAGCTGCCCAGCCAAGGGAAGAGTACCCAGGTGTCGCCGCCCAGGTTGATGAGTGGCTTGGTCCCCGCGCCCGAAATCTCGGCGGTATGACGAGCCTGTGCAAGGCGTGCCCGTGCGTTGCCCATGAGGTACGGATACGCCGCGTGCTCGTTGAGCGCTTGGCGCATGCGTTCGAGTACGTGTGTATTGATGTCACCGGGACAGTCGCCAAAGTAGGCCGGCACCCGGCCCTTGACCTGTGTGGCAAAGACGGTATGACGCTTCCAATCCACTTCCTCGACAATCCAGCAGTGCCCGGCTATGGCGATGCGCTCGCCAGGTGGTGGCGGGTTGACGATTGTGCCCAGCTCGGCCGATTCGCTGCGAACGGTAAACTCTTCGTTTTCCTGGAACACGGCGTAGAACTTAAAGTTGTTGATGATGCGCTCGCCCGCGAGGCCCACGATGAGCCCACCGCCCTCGGTGAGCTGGATATGGTCGATCTTGATGAGGTGGCGCAGCAGTATGCGATAGTCATCGGCCGAGACGCGGTGGAAATAGCTGAGCGTGAGCACACGCTGAGCAAGCTCGGCCGGTGTGAGCTCGCCGGTGCTGGCGAGCGTCGACATGGTCTGGTGATAGAGCAGGCTGTAGGGGAGCCGATCGAGCTCGGGCGGCTCGACCCATTTTTCCTCGCGATAGAGTTGTACGAGCGCGATGCCCTGCAGGAGCTTCCAAGGAATGGTCTCGGGCATCATCGTGCGCGGCTCGGGCTCTTCCTCGCGCATGACGAACCACATCTCGGGCGGAAGGTCGCGACGGCCTGTGCGCCCCATGCGCTGCAAAAAGGAGCTGACGGTAAACGGCGCGTCGATCTGGAAGGCGCGCTCCAGGCGACCGATATCGATACCGAGCTCCAGCGTAGAGGTGGTAACGGTTGTCTGCGCCTGTTCCTCGTCACGCATGAGTTCCTCGGCCGTCTCGCGCAGCGATGCCGAGAGGTTGCCATGATGGATAAGGAAGCGGTCTGGCTCGTGCCGGTTTTCGCAGTAGCTGCGCAGCATGGAGCACACGGCCTCTGCCTCCTCGCGCGAGTTGGCAAAGACCAGGCACTTGCGGCCGCGGGTATGTTCAAAGATGTAGCCCATGCCGGGGTCGGCGTTGTCGGGTGCGGTGTCGGTGGGGTTGAGCAGTGCCTGTTCGGTTGCCTGCGGGATGTCGCCTTCGCCCTCGGGGGCTGAGGAAGTGCGACGGTCCTTGGGGGCAGCCTTGCCCCGTGCCTGCTCGCGACGTTGACGGCGTTCCTCTTGTGTAAGCTGTCCGCTGTGGCGCATGTCTTGTCCGGATGCGGGCAGTGCCGCGGGTGCCGCTGCCTCAATGCGCTCGCACGCAAGCACTTCGGCTTCTTGAGGACCCATGCTCTCGAATCCTCGTTGCTGAGCCTGGGGACCCGAGTTGTAGAAGTGCTCCATGGAGATACGCCACACGCGGCGCGGCTCCTCAAAGCGGGGGATGACGCAGTCGCGTCCCGTCCCCTGTGAGAGAAAGGCACCCGTGCGTTCCGGGTCCCCGATGGTAGCCGAAAGGCCAATGCGGCGAGGTTGCACGCCGGCCATGCGCGAGAGACGCTCGATAAGGCAGAGCGTCTGCCCGCCGCGGTCACCGCGCATGAGCGAGTGGACCTCGTCGATGACCACATAGCGCAGGTCGCAGAACATACGCGGGATCGCCATGTGCTTGTGGATCAGGAGTGCCTCGAGTGATTCGGGCGTAATCTGTAGGATACCGCTCGGCTTTTTGATGAGCTTTGCCTTGTGCGACTGCGAGACATCGCCGTGCCAGTGCCAGACGGGGATATCGGCCTCTTCGCACAGATCGTTGAGGCGAACGAACTGGTCGTTGATGAGTGCTTTGAGGGGGCCAATGTAGAGGGCGCCCACGCTCGCGGGCGGGTTCTCCCAAAACTCGGTCAGGATGGGAAAGAAGGCCGCCTCAGTTTTGCCAGATGCCGTGGATGCCGTCAGGAGCACATTATCTTGCGTGTTAAAGATGGCATCTGCCGCCGCAACCTGGATGGAGCGCAGGCTCTCCCAATCGTGGGAGTAAATGAAGTCTTGGATAAACGGGGCGTAGCGGTCAAAGGCGTTCACGGGGCCTCCTCTCATCAACGGGCTGATCAACGCAACGGGCAACGGCTCGATATCTTGCAACATCGGCGTTTGCCATGATAAAACCTGCCAAAATAAACCTGTCCCTTTTTGGCAGGTTAGATGGTGAATTCGGCGAAGTCGCGGTCGTCGTCTGCGGTGCCGGTGTCATCTGTTGCGGCTGCCGGCGCCAGCGCGTCGCCACCAACGCTTTGCAGCAGCTCGGCTACGTTGGCGTTGGGGTTCTGACACAGGATATCGAGCAGCTCGATAAAGTCGCGGATGACCTCGCGGGGCGTCAGATGCGTGTCGGCCCCCACGCGGCCAAACTCAATTTTGAGGAAGTCCACCAAGTCGTTCTCGGTAAGCGTGGGCGTCCAGCCAAAGTAGCCGGCATGAATCTGCATGAGCTTTTCGATGAGCACCAGCAGCTCCTCGTAGGTGAGCGGCTGCAGTCGGATGATGGGCGCGAGCATGTCTTTGAGATCATCACGCGCAAAACGGCCCTGAGCGAGACGGCTCCGAAGGGCCTCGTAGGAAAAGACGCCGCGGCGGCGGTCCTCGATAGAGGTCGGCGTGCCGCCCATGATCATGCCCAAGTACTGCGCCTTGCCCTGCAGCGTGTCGTTGTACATCGTTAGGATTTTCTCGTAGTTGTACTGTCGCGTGATGGCGTTGGGAATCTTGTACAGATTTACGAGCTCGTCGATGAGCACCAGCATGCCCTTGTAACCGCTGCAGACCAAAAAACGTGCGATGAGCTTAACGTAGTCGTACCAGTCGTCGTCGCTGATGATGGTCGAGGAGCCTAGTTCGGCGCGTGCCTCACTCTTGGTGCGGTACTCGCCGCGAATCCATTTGGTCACGCGGCTCATGGCGTCTTCGTCACCCTCCGAGACGGCCGTGCGATAGCGGCGGAGCATGCGGGTGAAGTCGAAGCCGTGGACCATCTCTTCGAGTGGAGCGAGTTGGGCATTAACGGCAGACTCGTCGGCGTCGGCACACGAGGCGACCCAGCGATCCAGGATAAGGTTGAGTGCGCCGCCCTCGGGACGCGTCTTGGTCGATATGTTGCGGATGAGCTCGCGATAGGTGGCGAGGCCCTGGCCCTGGCCGCCCTGTAGGCGGCGCTCAGGGGAAAGGTCGGCATCGGCGACCACAAAGCCCTCGCCCATGGCATGCGTTCGGATGGTCTGGAGCAAAAAGCTCTTGCCGGCGCCGTAGCGACCGACTAGGAAACGGAAGCTTGCGCCGCCATCGGCGATGAGGCTTAGGTCGGTGAGCAGGGCACGGATTTCGACCTCTCGCCCCACGGTGATATAGGGAAGGCCAATGCGCGGGACAACGCCGCCCTTGAGCGAGTTGAGAATGACGGCAGCGACGCGCTTGGGTACGCGGGGCGCTGCGGGTGCGGTATCACTCATGGTCTAAGTATCCTCTCACGTCTGCTTCGTAGTCCTCGATAATTTGCGGCCCTGCCGCGCAAAATTCAATTACGGTGTCGCCCACCAGGTCAAAGAGCGCCTCGTTGATGGTATCGACGAGCATGTCCTCACTCTTGCCCGACTGTGCCACCGCCGATGCCGTCTGCGCTGCGTTTTGCTCGAGGAGTGCTCGAAGATAGGCGTCTGCGGCGGGATCGAGTGCGGACGCGGTGTCGGCGGGCGTGGGCGTTGGTGCGAGGAGCGGGGCTACGACGCCAAACTGCTCGGTGGAGATGATCGGCTCGCTAGCCTCGTCCTGCTGCGTGGTCGTCGCGACTGGTTCGGCAATCGTGTCGGCCATGGGCTCGGCTTCCCGTCGTTCGGCAACTGCCACCTCGGCATCCGCAAGCGTGCCGTCCTCGCGCTCCTCGTCGATCAAAAGCGCCTCGCGCGTTTGTGCGGCGGCGCTCCGAATGTGCCCCAGCTGGCTCAGGTCGATATCGATCTTGACGGGCTGATGCGCGGCATCCCATGAAAGCCATGCCGTGATCTCGTCATCGATAATCTTAGCCAGATATTTGGGGACCTTCTCTTCCTTAAGGGGATGGTCGGGATCCAGTGCCAAGCGCAGGCGCTGATCGCAAGCGCGCATCATCTCACCGAGCTTGCTACTTTTTTGTCTACTGCCGTGGATGCGCATACATTCCCAAAAGCCATTTTGGCAGCGGTAGATGTGAATGGGGTCCAGGCGATACTCGCAGTCCTCGTGGCGCTCGGGAGCAAAGAACACGGCCGAGGCAAACATGGTGTAGGGCATGGCCGTCTCCTCCCCAAACAAGCTCGCTACGATGCCGGCCTTTCGGTGCGTGTCATAGTAGCGCGCCATACGGACATACACAGCGCATGCCACGTGGCGCAGGTCGCGATGGTGGGAACGGTCGAGCCGTGAGTTATTCAGGTTGTACGTCGAGAGCGCGTTGATGGCAGCCATGAGCCGCTCCTCATGCGCCTCATTGGGCGGAAGGGGGAGCGTGGGCTCGGAGGTCTTGCGACGTTTGGGGGGCAGGTCCGACGGCGCCGGCGCGGGTACAAGGTCTCGTGCTGCGCGGCGCAGCTCGATAAGGGCGTTGTCGAATGCGACGGTTTTAGAGTCGCGAAGCAGCTTGGGGTCGAGCTCATGGAACACGGCGTAGTCCTGCAGCCACACGCGTGCGAACCGGTCGATGCCAGGTTCAAAGGCGCGATAGGCATCCCAAAATGCTTTAATCTTGTCATAGCCGTCACGCGGATTGTCGACGCCAATGCCGCAGATCAATTCGTAAAGATAAAGAAAAGCAAACGAGGTCGATGTCTCCTCGATATTGCCGCGGCGCACTTGGGCACGCCAGGTAAAGTAGCCGCGCAACTGTCGATCGCTCATGGCATTGTAGGTGGGAAAGTACGACTTAAAGGTGCCGTTGTAGGGGCAATCGTCCTCGAAGTCGGCCATCAGCAGGCCTTGGCGGTAAAAGAGCTCCGCCTCCGATAGCCAACGTCCCGCGCCGCCTTTGGGATCCTCTTGCCAGCGTGATATCTCGCGCATCTTGCGGTACTGGTCGGGGAGGAAGTTCTGCATCTGACGACCGGTCTTGAGAATCGGCTCGTCAGCATAGATTTCGTTTGAGAAGCGGGCGGACTGATGGGTCCGGGCCTCGGCCATAATGCGCTCGATGAGCATCTTGACGTCCTGGTCGGCCACCGCCCTCTCCTCTCCCTATATGGTGTCGGTGACCTCATATCATAGCACAGCATCAAACAGATGTTCGAGATACCACTGCGTAGATAGATTTAGAACAGGAGGGCGTAGATGACCGCCACGACGACGGAGGGGAGCATGTTGGCCGTGCGGAAGGTCTGAGGACGGATGAGGTTAACGCCGACGCAGAAGATGAGCATGGAGCCCACAAGCGAAAGGCTGTCGAGGGCTGCGGTGGTCATGATGGGGGAGAGTGCGCCGGCAAAAAGCGTGATCGTGCCCTGGAATACGGCAACGGGCAGGGCCGAGAAGATGCAGCCGCGGCCAAGCGAGGCCGTCATAGTGCAGACGATGATGCAGTCCAGCGCGCCCTTCAGAGCAAGCGTGGACCAGTCGCCGAGCAGACCGTCCTGAATCGATCCTACGATGGCCATGGCGCCGATACACACGGTGAGCGATGCCGAGACAAAGGCGTTGGTGAACTCGTTGTCGCCTTCGCTGCCGGTTTTGCGCTTGAGCCATTCGCCGAGGTTCTCGATGGCGGCCTCCAGGTTGATGGCCTCGCCGATGAGCGAACCGAGGGCAAATGAGACGATAAGCATGGTGGTGCCGGTGGTCGCCAACGCTTCTCCATCGATAACGAGCATCTTTTGCATGGTGCCGCCCAGGCCGATAAACAGGACGCACAGCCCTGACGCCTTCATGAGCGTGTCCTGGATGCGGGGCGTAATGAAGCGCCCACCCATGAGGCCAAGCAGACCGCCCGCGATCAAAAGCGCGACGTTGATGATCGTTCCTAAACCCGGCATGAACCCTCCTGTAATTGATGCCAACGCGGCAATCGTAGCAGAACGGGGAAGGGGGCGCTCAGTATCCGAGCCAAGTGGCGGTTAGCGGTCTAGGACAGGACGGGGCTAAAGTCGAAGCGCAGCGTCATGAGGTGCTGCGGGGATTCGATGGCTGCGGCAATGATGTCGGCATCTCGTGCACGATCGAACCCTTCAAGTTCCATTTGATAGGGGAAGTCTTCTTGGATACCGATGCGACGCGGAACCAAAAGCTTGGTTCCGTCGAATTCTTCGGTTCGCGTTCCGTCTGCTGCAACGGAATAAAGGTGTAGCTTGGCGGTCGTTGTGGCATCAAGTGCCGAGATAGCTTGGATATCGTTCGATGCGCTCCTTGCTCCCACTGCTGTAAGTGCCGTAGGCGCGACGACTTCACCCGAAGGCAAAAAGACGAGCTCGACGGTATTGGGGAATGCGATGAGGATATTTTTGCGGCGGGGCGCATTGGCAGCGACTGGCTCAATGCTTGCGGCATCGACGGTTTCCGTGTGGTCGAGCGCGACCATCATGCAACAGTTGCCTTCGTCGACATCTGGGGGAGCGGCAAAGTCCAGGCCGTCTTTCGGTTGGGAATCGCCTAGTTCGGTGGCGGTGCCGCCTGGCTTCTCGAGAGGAGCCGCAGCGTTGTCTTCTGATGATACATCGTCTGCATCGTCAACATGTGCCGGTGCGTCTGCGACCTCGTCTTTGGGGGATTTGTCATTATCGCTCGATATAGGAGCAGCAATCCCGACGGACCCCACTCCGTGCCATGTCATTTGGAGCAGCGCCGGATCGGCGAGAATGCGCTGCACGCCCGGCTCCTGGGTATCGATATTGATGGGGGCGGGTTCTGATCCGCGCGTGAGGTTAAGCGAACCCTTCTGTCCATTGCTTTGAGCCTCTTGGTCGTCCGCGTCGCCAGCGTAGAACAGCAAAGGCGCATCTCCCGTTGCGATGGCTTCGGTGTCCGCCTTGGTCAGTCGCAGCGACGCCGTAAAGGAGATGATGGGCTGCGTGCCATCGACATTCGAGGGAACGCAGCCCAGGCATACACCTCCTCCTCCTTCTTCATAGGCCGCGCTGTCGAAGGCGACCTTCGCCCCGTTCGCCGAGTCATCGGCCGAGTCAATATCGATGCGCAGCTCTAGGTCGCATGGGTCGCCATCGGCGTCGACTGCAGCCGATTTCCATGTGCAGATGGCATAACCTGTCTGGGGGCCGTTCTCCTTGTTTGGTCGCTTGATATCCACGACTATCGCGTTGACCGTATTGCGGTGAAGGCATCCCGAGGTTCGGACCGTGGCGTGTGCGAGCGAAAAACGTTGGCAGGCGACGATACCCGACGAATCCGCCACGGGGTTCAGAGTTTGCGGTGAGGAGTTTGCCGTGGCGGGCGTCGCCCAAGCGGCGAGAGGCATACCGCTCGCCAGTGCGCTGCAGAGCGCGGCAACGGGCAAAAGGTTTTTGGGTGCCATGGTTCTCCTATCTATTCCGCGTACTCCGGTTATGCTTGGCTATTGGTTGCGTTTGATGTGCAGGCCAAGGCACGTCAGTCCTGCTCCCACCGTGGCGGCGCCCACCGCAATGAGTTGCCGGGTGTCGCTCGTCTGAGCGAGCGGCTCGTGACGGCTGCCGCGATCAAGGCCCGAAAGGTCGACGGTCACTTCTGTGGCCGCCTGCGCTTGCTCTTGTTGAGCAAAGGCCATGGCAGGGGCGGATGCCAAGATGCCGACGATGGCGGCCAGTGCAATCGCCTTAGGACGTGGCGTGCGCACCGGGCTCGACCGTCCAGGTGATGCTTGCCACTTGATCTCCCGTACCGCCGGCGTGGTAGATGTCACGCGTAACGCGCGCGACGTGGCCACTCACATTGAGCTTGATTTTGTCCGTTCCGTCGGCAATGCCCTGGTACTTCATGTCGAAGCTTTCGTCTTTGGAAAGATCGAGGCCTGTAGTCTGAGTCGCCGAGCTGGCATCCTTTTCTGCCTTATCGGGGCCAACCTTAAAATCGATGGAGTTCTGGGCCGAGCCCGTCTTTGCGTCTGCAACGATTGTCCAGTCGTTCTTGGCCGTGACCTTCATGTTGGTGACGTGGATGCCATATGCCGAGAGGTTGTCGATGGTAATCGTCTTGTCGGAGGGTCCTACAAGCGTTCCGTCGGCGTTGGCGGCAAAGGGGATGACCGTTGGCGCCTTAAACGAAACATTGCTAATGTCGGCCTTCACCGTCACATCGGTGGTTCCAACGCGCACATCTGCCATGGCCGCCGTTGGCGCGGCGCCCATCGCAAGTGCGAGCGCAAGCCCTGCGCCCACGGCGAGTGCCCTGGCTCCGCTCGGGTTCCTGGTAATGTTCATAATCGATCCTTTCTGCTCGTCACGGACTGTTTCCGTGATGGTTGGACGAATGGGGACAGGGTGCTGCCCCTGCGAGTGCGTCGGCCACTAGACTTCTGCCTGGGCCACCCGCACTTTGACACGCGTCGGATTGCCGTGGGTGTCGTAGGTCTTGGCATCGAGTGCCTGAATCTCGATATAAGCCTCGCCTTCTTGGATATCGCCGGCGGGGCAGGTCTCAACCGTCTTGCCGGCCTCGACCACACCGGACTCATAGATGGTCTCGTCGTTTTGAATCACGCGGAAGCGCTGGGGAAACTTGTTGTCTTGGACGTTTTGCACGTTGACGCGCAACTTGCCGCCTTCCTGCAACTGTGCGACCGGCGCGACCGAGATCGTCATCATGTTGTCGCGGACGATGGCGTCGAGCTCATCCTGGATTTCTTGGCGCGATTTACCCTCTGCCGTCGTGACTGAGGCGCCCGCTTCGGGCACGGGCTGCGACTGCCAGGCGTATAGCCCTACGGCGATGAGGGCGCAGACGATAGCCAGGCAGACAACGACGAGTTTCTTGCGAGGCCCCGGCCCTGCAAGGCGGGGCGGCTTTTTCGCACTCATGCGGCGTCCTTGTGGTGTAGACGCGTGCGAACGTGGACGGGTCCGCTCCAAAGAGCATGTGAAGCATCAGACGGCGCGAGTAGATGAGCTCGTCGAAGTCGTGAGGGAGCTCGATGTTGTGGATACGCGCGATGTGGTGGGCGAGCGCCGAGAACGACTCGGGGTCGCAGATAACATCGGTGGTGACGTGGTAGACCGCCGTATCGGGGAACGCCTCTTCGTCGAAAGGCAGGAGATAGGGATCGTCGTCGACCTCGATGGCGACGCCGTACTGGGGCCAGTAATATGCCATGGGAACCTCCCTGCTTCGGGGGCCAAAACTTCCATTGGTTTTGGCTGTTGATGCCGACCGTATCAGTCGCTACTTGACCAATTTCTGACCAAACGCTTGACGGATTGACATCTCCGCAGGTAAAAGATGGCAAAAATTACTTCAACTTTTTTCGAGCGACAATTGCGTGGTCGCTGGCGGTAAAGCGACATGTGTCAAAAGCATCGTCTGCCGAGGAAACCTTGCCGCTCGCCGAATTGCACGAACGTAAAAATCGCCAATTATGGAGACGGTCTCGAACACGTCGACAAAACGATGCGGTAACATCTCCCTGCAAACACTGTAGTTAGCTAAAGGGGGAGTTCGCGTGTCTGCAACCATCAAACCCTTCACTGACGAGTTCGAAGAGTATGGTCGCGATGAGTCTCGCACATCGGGCGAGGCCTCGAGCATCTCGTTTCCGACAACGGAGGACGAGGCCCGCGCCATTTTGAAAAAGCTCCATGCCGAGCGTGTCCCGGTGACGGTTCAGGGCGCTCGGACCGGTCTTGCCGCCGGCGCCGTGCCTCATGGCGGTCACGTTCTCAATTCTTCCCGCATGAATCGCTACCTAGGCATTCGCCGCGATGAGCAGGGCCGCTTTCTTTTGCGTGTGGCGCCCGGCGTCGTGCTGTCTGAGCTGCGCAAGCAACTGGGCAAGAAAGTGCTGCCGACTGCCGGCTGGGACCAGGCATCGCTTGAGGCCTACGAGGAGTTCCAAGAAGCTCCCGAGCAATTCTTTCCTACCGATCCCACCGAGGCATCTGCCTGCCTGGGCGGTATGGCGGCATGCAACGCTTCCGGCGCCCGTAGCTACGCTTACGGCCCCATGCGCCCTCACGTCACGGGCCTTCATGTCGCGCTGATCGATGGCGACCCGCTCGAGCTTCACCGTGGCGAGGTTTTTGCACAGGGTCGTCGCCTTTCGCTCGTCACGGTGCAGGGCCGCACGCTCGAGCTCGACCTTCCCGACTACACCATGCCCAAGACCAAAAATGCTTCGGGCTATTTCGTTGCTGACGATATGGATGCCATCGATCTGTTTATCGGTGCGTGTGGCACACTCGGCGTCATCACCGAGCTCGAGATTGCTCTGCAGGCGGCGCCTGCGGTCGTTTGGGGTGTGAGCTGCTTCTTTGACAGCGAAGACAAGGCCGTGTCCTTCACCGATTCTGTGCGCCCCGTCCTGTCCCACGCGGCTGCCATCGAATATTTCGATGCGGGCGCCCTGGATATCCTGCGTCGTCAGCGTGAGCAGTCGACCGCGTTCGCCTCGCTGCCGGCGCTCGACAAAGACGCCAAGGTCTGTGTCTACGTGGAGCTCGATTGCGACGACGAAGCCCAGGCGACTGAGGAGCTGTGTCACTTGGGGTGGGTACTGGAGCTTGCGGGCGGCAGCGACGATGCGACATGGGTCGCGCGCACCGAGGTCGATCGCGAGTGTCAGCGATTCTTCCGCCATGCGGTGCCCGAGAGCGTCAACATGCTCATCGACGAGCGTCGCCGCACGGATCCCACCATCACCAAATTGGGTTCGGACATGTCGGTACCCAACGCACGTTTGGCCGATGTCATCGCCCTGTATCGCCGCACGTTGGCCGAAAGTGGGCTTGAATCTGCCGCCTGGGGGCACATCGGTAACAACCATCTGCATGTGAACATTCTGCCGCGCGATGCGCAGGATTACCGCCGCGGCGGAGAGCTCTTTGCCCAGTGGGCTTCCGAGGTCACGGCCATGGGCGGCGCCGTCTCCGCCGAACACGGTGTCGGCAAGATCAAGGCGGGCTTCTTGGAGACGATGTACGGTCACGAGGCCATGGTCGAGTCGGCGCGGCTCAAGCTCCAGCTCGATCCTGCCGGGCAGCTGGGCCGTGGCAACCTGTTTTCGGAGAAGCTCTTGGATGAGCTCGTCCAGAAAGGGGGCGCGTGAAGATGAGCGATTTCCATATGGTGGTGTGCGTCAAGGCGGTGCCGGGCAGCACCGAGGTCAAGATGGACCCCAAGACCAATACCATCGTGCGCGATGGCAAGCAGGCGGTCATTAACCCGTTCGATGCGAGCGCTTTGGAATGCGCGCTGGCGCTGAAGGATGACTTTATCGGCTTTGGCATGGACGTGCGCGTAACGGTGGTGTCGATGGGCATCCCCGCGACCGAATCGCTATTGCGCGACTGCATCGCCCGTGGCGCCGATGACGCACTGCTGCTAACCGATCGCGCCTTTGCAGGCGCC
>CAJMPE010000024.1 GCA_905215275.1 uncultured bacterium
CAGCCTGGGCGAGTATTTTCGCGGCGAGCACAGTCCCCTGTCCGCCGATACCAGTGAGCACTACATTTTTCATTGGGCAACACTCCAAATCATGGTCTTACAAAAGCCAGCAAACGTGAGCCTCGCGCCCTTCAATCAGAATGCGACTGCGATGCGCTTCGAGGCAGCCGAAAGCCAAAGCGACAACGGTACGCGGGACGCCCGCCCGCCGGTCGCGTCTATGCAGATTGGCGCGCTGGCGCGATGACCCCAAACAGACAAACCTGCGCGCACAAACCGCAGCCCGTGCACAGCGTTTCATCAATCGTAGCAACCTCGCCATTGAATCCGATGGCGGGACACCCTATTGTCGTAATGCACTTCTTGCAGCCCGTGCATGTTTCCGCATTGATCGAAACAGGAGCCTCGGGTTTAACGAGATTCACGCACGGCGCGCGGAAGACAACCGCCGACGGGCCCTCGAAAGAAACCGCCTTCGTGACCGCATCGATACTCTCATCAAGATGATGGGGGTTGGCGAACTCGATGCATTCCACGCCAAGCGCCTCGAGGACGCGTTCGATAGAAAGCGGCGCGCTTTTAGGCCCCATGAGCGTGTTGCCCGTGCCAGGATGCGGCTGCCCGCCCGTCATGGCCGTGGTGGAATTGTCGAGCACGCACACCGTGATGTCGTGCTGGTTGTATACGGCATTGGCAACGCCCGTGATGCCGCTCGCGAAAAACGTCGAATCGCCCACGAAAGCAAGCTGTTTCGCCGCAGGGTCGGCAACGCCGAGGCCTTGCGCCATCGTGATACCCGCGCCCATACATAAACAGGTATCCACAGCATCGAGCGGCTTGGCATTGCCCAAGGTGTAACAGCCGATATCGCCCGAAAAGATACCGCGAACGCGCATTTTTTTGAGCGCTTGCTTGCATGCGTAAAACGAACCACGATGGGGGCAGCCTGCGCACAACACCGGTGGGCGTGCGGGAAGCTCGATATCGAGATTGGGCGCCGCGGCTTCGCGCGCACGAGCTCGCGCATTGGCGCGTTCTTCAATTTTACGCATGAGCTCGTCGCCCGAAACACCCTCGCGACGCAGCAAGGCTTCATCAAAGAATTTGCTCAAACGCTCAACAATATCATCGGCATCGTTCTCGCCAGCATCGCGGCACGCGCCCGACGCACGGCCAAGAACCCGAGGAGCGCTCTTACCTCGCGCCGCACGCAAGCCGGCCATATGAACGAGGCCGTCTTCAATAACCGAGTCAAGCTCCTCGAACACGATAACAGCATCGAGGCCATCGAGGAATTCATCCACGCGGGCCTCGGGGAACGGGAACGGCGTGCCGATTTGCATGAAACGATAGCTCGGAAGAGCCTCGCCGCGCTCACCGCCGGCAACACCAGCCGCAGAAGTCGTCTGTTTTGCCGCGTGCTCAAGAATCGAAAGCGCCTCTTTCGCATACGCGGTCGACACGCCGCCGCACGCGATGCCGATTTTCGGCGCATCGCCGTGATTTTCGATGGGATTGAAGCGAGAAAGATCTTCCGATGCCAAACCACTCAGCGTCTCGGAAGCGCATACGCCTGAAAATTCATCGGCGATCTTCGCCAATCGGCCGTTGATTTCTTTATGTCCGCGATATGCTCGCGCAGGAAAAATAACCCAGCGGGAATCATCTTTTGAGAAACCCTTCACGGGCGCGCCCTGCGTTTTTTCCGCCACATCGACGAACGTTGACGAGTGACACACACGCGTCGTTGGGCGCATAATCACCGGCGTTCGATAGCGTTCAGAAAGCGCGAAGGCGCGCGGGAGCATTTCAACGCCCTGCTCAACACTCGATGGATCGAACACAGGAATCTTGGCGAACGACGCAAAGCGACGCGTATCTTGCTCGGTCTGCGACGAAATAGGGCCCGGATCGTCGGCCACATAGATGACGCAGCCGCCCTCGACGCCCACATAATTCAAGCTCATGAGCGGGTCACTCGCGACGTTGAGGCCAACTTGCTTGCAGGTGAACAGCGTGCGCGCGCCGGCATACGATGCGCCGGCGAGCAACTCGAGCGCCGCCTTTTCGTTGGTCGACCATTCAACATGCACGTTTTCGGCGGCACCCGCCTGCACGCGCTTCGCAACGGTTTCGATAAGCTCGCTCGAGGGCGTGCCCGGATAACCCGCGACCACGGCAACGCCCGCCTCGAGCGCGGCATGCGCGAAGGCTTCGTTGCCCATGAGCAATTTCTTCGTCATTATTCAGCCATCTTCGCTTTGAAATCAGAAATCTTCTTGCGGCATTCATCGCAACGCGTGCCGAGCATTTGCACCGCGAGAATCGCAGCGTTTTTCGCGCCATTGATGGCGACGCATGCGACGGGCACGCCAGAGGGCATTTGGACCATAGAGAGAAGCGAATCGAGGCCGCCCAAGTCGCTCGTTTTCATAGGCACGGCAATAACCGGCAGCGGAGTATAGGCAGCAACCACGCCACCAAGGTGGGCGGCCTTGCCGGCGGCGGCGATGCGCACCGGCCACATGAGGGTGGCGTTCTTCACCGCCAGCTTCTCCGCCAGAGCGATGAGGGCGTCGTGGATGCCCTCCGTGGTCCAGCCGTCCAGCCCCTCCAGGGCGGGGATGGCGGCCTCGGCCGGCTTGCGGTGCGCGCTGGCAACCTTCACTTCGTAAGGAATGCCGAACTCCTCGAGCTGCTTCATGCACGGCTCCATGTTGGGCATGTCGCTTTCGCTGCCCATGATGATTCCGACCAACGCCTTTTCTTCAGCCATGAAAATCGCCTCTTCCACTCGCGAACGCTTTTTCTCACTAAAGTATAACGTGTAAAAAGCATCGGAATAAAAGAGGCGCAGGATAACTAAATGATACGTGGCGCGAAAGGCTTTCGGGGCGGCGTGCGGAAACAAGCGGCTACCTTGCGCCGCCGCCTCCTCCACCGAAGCCGCCTCCGCCAAAATCACTGCCACCCGAGAATCCGCCACCCGAGCCATCGCTGCTCGATGCGGCGCTGAGCGCCTCGGAAACCGTCTGCATGGTGTTGGCCTGCATGGTTTGGAACATTTCAGCTGGGCTCACAACGGGAGCGGCCGCACCACCCGGCATGCCGTAATAGTGGGGCATGAGCCAGTAGCCCGTCGATGTCGCGAAGTCCTCGTCTTGGATGACCTGGGGCAGTTTCATCTGAAGCGCCTTCATAGCCTCTTCGGCGACGCCAAACACGTAGGCGTACACCATCATTTCGCCCCACACTTTCACATCGGTGGGCAAGCGTTCGTCAAGTGCGCTGAAATCTTTGAGCCAGTTGCGCAGGCCGACGCACTTGGCATGAATTTCAACCGCCTCGCGGCTGCGACGCTGCATGAACTTCGAAAGCACCGCGAGCACCACCACGGGCGGAATGAACGCCAAGAACAACGTGAATTCATCGGTCACGAAAAGCGAGAAAACACCCACGATGCCCAACAGCACTGCGAGCACGAAGAAAATCACGCGATAGTGCGAACCTTTTTCCTCGAAGAAGTTGCACTTGTTCGTTTCAGCCGAAACCACGCCCTGCCAGCTTTCCATAGCGTCGTTGAACGACTCAGGGTAATCGGTTCCGAACTGCTGAATAGTGCCAAACCACAAGGAATCGGCACCCTTGGCAATTTTCTTGAATACGAGGTCCATCGTCTTTTTATCGATAGGGTCGACGACCTTTTCTTCCCAGCCAGGAAGGCGCGTGATGTAGTAATCGTTCACCGTTTTGCTGCCGCCCATGCCAAAAAGCCCCTTGTTGGGCGCTTCGTAGCTACCGGCATCGAGCCGAATTGCGCCGATATGGGACAGATGCATGAGCGTCGCCGTGAGGTCATTGGGGGACTCGGCATCGAAACGCCACAGTCGCCCGATAACTGCGGGCGAAAGACCCTTTGCAGGCACATCGCGCCAGTATTCATCCTGGAATTGGGGCTTATACTCGCGACCATGGCGGAAGAATATGAACACCGCCCACACGATAATGCCGATGGCGGCAACCAGGCACACCACAATGAAGAGAAGCGACTGCAGACGGGAGGCATTCGCCTTGTTCGCAAGCTGGGCTTCATCCTCGAGCACGGAATCAAGTCGATTGCCCATATGTTTGTTGGCCGCCGAGCCCGAAACGTTCATCCATTCCGCAGGGAATACCGAATGGATTTCGGCATAGCCGCCCGCGCTTACCGAAGAGACCTGCGCATAAATCGCACCATCATCGCCAATGGACAGGCTTCCGTCGAGCGGACCATGGCCCCATGCGCGCACATTGTCGCCTGCGCGAACCTGCGTGCCTGCAGGAACCGGAACCGTTAGCGTCGTGGTGACATGGTCGCTGTCGACCGCCCAACCATGGCCGATATATTGCCAATACACCTCGGCGACGTCGTCGTAAACCTGAACGAAATTCGAAATGGAGTACGAGAGCGTCATCGTGACTTCAGAATCGGATTCGTCGAAGAACACATACACGGTGTTCTCGTCCTCGTCGATGGAATACGACGGGTATCCCGCGCCGCCGGCCTCGCGCCACGCTCGCTGGAATTCTACGGAGGAAAGCGTCTGGGTCTCACCCGTGGACTCATTGGTAAGCGATACCGATTTCACCGAAAGCATGCTTTCCTTGGTCGGCATGTTGTCGAAGGTCCACCACACCGCTGTAAAATTGCCCGAAAAATCGAATGTGCGCGCTTCAGTGACATCAAGCGAGCCGTCGGCGTTCGCTTGGGCATCTATCGTGACGCTTGGGCATGTGTACGATTTGGCGTACGCGTGCGAAGGCATGCATGCAAGCATGGCAATGGCGGCGATCGCGACAATAAGGAATTGCAAAATGAAGGTACGCGCGAAGCGTTTTTGCGAAGCTCTGTGGTGATTCAGCGATGAAGTCATCAAGTCTCCCTTGCATTTGGATAGGTGTCACGGTATCATACACCCCTGCACGCACAAAAATGTGCGTCACGAGCGGAGAAGTGACCGAGAGGCCGAAGGTGCTCGCCTGCTAAGCGAGTATGCCCCAAAAGGGCATCTGGGGTTCGAATCCCCAGCTCTCCGCCAGTATGACTTTAAAGAAGGACTCCGTAAGGGGTCCTTTTTTAGTTGAACCACGTTAGCTGGGGATTCGAACCCTCAAAAAGAGGGCATCCTTTCGGATGCCCTCTTTCGGTGAGCGTATTGTTCTTCGATCCTATACCTCGGGTGCCTTGGCTACGGTCTCGCTTTCGGCCGTGAGCGGGCGGTTGTCGATGCGGCGGCCCAGGCGGTCGAGCTTCACAAGGATCCCCTCAATGGGATTCGGCCCTGCGCCTTCCTCGTCGGCAACCAGGTCCATGACGGCAATCTTGGTGCCGTCCTGCTTAAGCGTAACGCTGCCCACCTTATCGCCAACATGCACCGTGCCCGAAAGGTCATCGTAGCTAACCTTTTCGGTCACTTCGCCGGCGAGTGAGAACACTGTTGCCTGTGCGGCGGGGTCGGCGAGCGTGGCATCGATCGTCTTATCCGTCCAGTCGGTTTGGCCAATGCGCGCCATAAGCGGGTTGCCGTTGGCGGTCTTCTCCTGTGTATTGGCAATTGCGACCGTCACCTTGTGACCGTAGTACCAGTTGGCAAGGGTCGCCGTATCGGTAAAGCGCTGATCGTTGGTTGTGGAGTTCAAAATAACGGTGTAGACCTCGTCGCCGTCGCGGTTGTAGGCGCTCGTAAAGCAATAGCCCGCGTCGTCGGTGGTGCCGGTCTTGCCGCCAATGTTTCCGTCCTGACCGAGCAAAACGTTGTGCGTGTCCATGGAATGCGAATGGTCTGAGTCATCGGCGCCCGTGACCTCAATCCAAGAATCCTCGCTCGCGACGACTTCGCGAATCGTATCGTTTTTCATGGCCTCCCGCATCATCAGTGCCACGTCATGTGCGGTTGAGTGCATGTCGCCGGCCCACTCATCAAAGTCCAGGCCGTGTGGGTTCTCAAAGACCGTGCCGGTGCAGCCGAGCTTTTTGGCGCGCTCGTTCATGTCCTTCACAAAGGTTGCCTCGGCGTCTTTGGTCTTGGGGTCGATCTTTTTGCCTACGTACTCGGCAAGCACGGTGGCGGCGTCGTTGCCCGAGGGGATCAACAGGCCGCGTAGTGCCTGCTCCACGGTGAGCTCGTCGCCTTCGAGCAGGCCGGCAGTCGAGTTGCCTACGGTGGCGGCAGCGTTGCTCACCGTGACCTTCTCGTCCATCTTGCAGTTTTCGACGGTCAGGATTGCGGTCATGACCTTGGTGATCGAGGCGATCTTGACCTGTTCATCGGCGCCGCGTCCATAGTAGACGGTGCCGTCCTTGCCCATAACAAGGGCATTCGTTGCCTCGATATCGGGCAGGTTTTCTGTCGTGATGCCGCGGACGTCGGCGGTCTTGCCGCAGACGTCGTCGGTCGTGAGCACTTGGGCGCCGGCGACGGTGGGCATGCCGGCAGCAAGAGCGATAGCGCAGACAAAGCCGGCGGCAAGCTGGGCGGAGCGCTTTGCAAAAGAGGTGAGGGACATCACAGATTTCGCTTTCGACGGAATGGTCTCTTCTGGCACTAGAGTATATCGTTTGCCGGCGACGACGATCGTTGCGTGCGCGCATGGCCCGCATTCGTGCTCGAACGGGCACAAGGGTGCTTAAGGTCGACTTAATCGCCCGCGCTTGTTGTGTGTGGCGGGCGCCGCCTCGGGCATAATGGAGCGCGAGAGGAGCACGCATGAACGAGCGCATACTGGTAGTTGATGACGAGAAGGCCATCGCCGACCTGGTTGGTATCTACCTTACAAAGGAGGGCTTTGACGTCCAGATCGCCTACAGCGGGGCCGATGCGGCCAAGGCAATCCTGGAGCAAGAGTTTGACCTGGCACTGCTCGATGTCATGCTGCCCGATATCGACGGCTTTGAGCTGCTGCGTACCATCCGTGCCAGCCATACCTATCCCGTAATTATGTTGACGGCCCGCGATGCCCAGCAGGATAAGATCGAAGGCCTTTCTCTTGGCGCGGACGATTACGTGGTCAAGCCGTTCCGCCCGCTGGAGCTCATCGCGCGCGTTCATGCTCAGTTGCGCCGCTACACCAGCTACGGCAGCCGCGCGCAGGCGACCGAGTCGCCGACCCTCCAGCTCGACGGCCTCGAGATCAACCGTGACGCTCGCTCCGTGACGGTGGACGGTGCGCCGGTGCGCCTCACGCCCATCGAGTATTCCATCTTGCTGTATCTGGCCGAGCATCACGGCAGCGTAGTGCCCGTGGAGGACCTGTTCCGCGCGGTGTGGAACGAGGACTTTATGCCCGGCTCCAACAATACGGTGATGGTACACATTCGTCACCTGCGCGAAAAGATCGATGACGACGCTCAGAAGCCGCGTTTTATTAAAAACGTTTGGGGCGTCGGCTATATCATCGAATAACGCCTTTGTTTGCGAGGACATGGACATGACAAAAGACGATAAGCAGGTGTTCGAGGTGCCCGATCGACTCTTTGAATACATGAGGGCGGTCGTCGATAATCGCGCGCTTGCGACGGTGCTACTCTTTTTGCTGAGTCTGCTGCTGATCGGCATTGATAACATCGCCGGTATCTTAGCGGTGCTACTCATCGGCTTCTTGCTGATCGATCGCTTTGAAATCGTGCGTCGTTGCGTGGTGATCGGCGGTGCCGCGTGGGTCATGACGCTGGCGATCGGCGCCATGGCACTCGATGGCATTGAGGGACCGGTGCTGTTCGATGCCGGCTTTGTATTCAACATGCTTGGCTTTGTCTTGGCGCTTGCCGTGTGCGTCCTGTTCTTTTGCGGCCGCGCTCTGTACTACCAGGGCTATGAGCAGGGTGAGCAGCATTCCGACCGCGTGCTTGCCGCCCGTATTCAGGACCGTCTGATCGATCATCCCGACGCGTGGGATAACATCGACGGCGACTTCCTGGAGGTCGAGGGTGTGCTCAACCGTGTGCGCGATCGCGAACGCAAAGTCCAGCAAACCCTGCGTGATGAGTCACATCGCAAGGACGATTTGGTCACATACTTGGCGCATGACCTGCGCACGCCGCTTGCCAGCGTGGTGGGCTACCTCTCGCTGTTGCAGGAAGCGCCCGACCTGCCGGTTGAGCAGCGCGCACACTTTACGGGCGTGGCGCTCGACAAGGCGCACCGACTCGACGCGCTTATTGAGGAGTTCTTCGACATCACGCGCTTTGACTTCCACGATATTGTGCTCACGCGCGGCTACGTCGATCTGGGATTGCTACTGGCGCAGGTGGCCGATGAGTTCTATCCCATTCTCAATGAGCAGCACAAAGATGTCCAAGTTGATGTGCGTGAGGACCTGACGGTACTCGTAGATGGCGACAAGATGGCTCGCGTGTTCAACAACATCATGAAAAACGCCATCGCCTATAGCCACGAAGGATCGACCATCACGATTGAGGCGGGGCGCCAAGATGACGGCGGCGTGCGAATTCGCTTTATCAATCAGGGTGACCCGATTCCGGCGGCTAAGCTCAAGGTGATCTTTGAGAAGTTCTATCGCCTGGATGCGGCGCGCGCGACCAATCGCGGTGGCGCCGGCCTGGGTCTTGCCATCGCCAAGGAGATTGTCGCGGCACACAGCGGCACCATTGCGTGCGAATCGACGCCCGAGCACACGGTGTTTACCATTGCACTGCCCGCTGCATAGCCAGCGTGCCCTTACAAACACTTGACAATGCGCTCACGTGAGTATGAGCCGCGATTTCTACTATCGATACTGCTGAATTGATATCGATATGGAGGTATGCGGTATGACGGCTGCTGCGGCGATGGAGCCTACGGAGCTTGAGGAACTCATGGAGGCGCAGGCCGAGGCCGCGCACGAGCGCGAAGTTGGGGATGCGACTCGCCCCACGGCGCAGGACCTTGCCGCCTCGCCGACGCGCATCGATGTTGAAGGCCTTGACCTGTTTTACGGCGACCATCATGCGCTCAAGGACGTGAGCATCAAAATTCGTGACTAGCAGATCACCTCGTTCATCGGGCCTTCGGGCTGCGGCAAGTCGACGCTGCTGCGCTGCTTTAACCGTATGAACGACGGTATCAAGGATTGCCGCATTGAAGGCAAGATTGCACTCGACGGCCAGAATATCCTGGGCGATTACGATATCTGCCGCTTGCGCCAGCGCGTGGGTATGGTGTTCCAACGCCCCAATCCGTTTCCCATGAGCATCTACGACAACGTCGCCTACGGTCCTCGCGGCATGGGAGTGCGCGACCGCGTCGCGCTCGACGAGCTGGTCGAAGACTCCCTGCGACGCGCCGCGCTGTGGGACGAGGTCAAGGACAAGCTCAGGGAATCGGGTCTGGGTCTTTCGGGCGGCCAGCAGCAGCGTCTGTGCATCGCCCGTGCGCTGGCCGTGCAGCCCGACATTCTGCTGATGGACGAGCCGACCTCGGCGCTCGACCCCGTATCGACGCTGGTGGTGGAGCAGCTGGCCTGCGAGCTCAAGGAGACCTGCACGTTGGTGGTCGTTACGCACAACATGCAGCAGGCTGCGCGCATTTCCGACTCGGTTGCGTTCTTTTTGCTGGGCGAGCTGGTGGAGCATGCGCCCACCGCTCAGCTCTTCAAAAACCCGACCGATCCGCGCACGGCGGATTATTTGACGGGCCGTTTTGGCTGATACCATCTAGTGCAGGCGCCTTTAGGGTTAAGATGCGGTCATGCCGGCCGCAGAGGGGTTCAACATGATCTATTACGTCGAGGACGATGACAACATCAGGGATTTGACGGTCTACGCACTGCGCAAGCAGGGAATCGAGGCCGAGGGCTTTTCGTGCGATGGCGAGTTTAAGGCCGCCGTGGCGCGACGGGTGCCCGATGCTGTGCTGCTCGACATCATGCTGCCCGATACCGACGGCTTGGCGATTATGCGTCGCCTGCGTGCCGATCGCCTGACGGCGACGGTGCCCATTATGATGCTCACCGCCAAGGACACCGAGCTCGACAAGGTCATGGCGCTCGATGGCGGTGCCGACGATTACCTGACCAAGCCGTTCTCGCTTATGGAACTCGCTAGCCGTTGCCGTGCGCTGCTGCGCCGCGGCGGCATGGTCAAGCAGGCGAGCGATGTGCTCAGCGTGGGCGATATCGTACTTTCGCCCAGCCACCGCGAAGTGACTGTTGCCGGTGAATCGCTCAAGCTCACGCTGCGCGAATTCGACCTGCTCGAGTACCTCATGCGCAAACCTGGCGTGGTCTTTACCCGCGAGTCGCTGCTGCAGAGCGTATGGGGCTGGGACTTCGACGGCGGTTCACGCACCGTCGACGTGCATGTGCAGACGCTTCGCCAAAAGCTCGGCGAGCGTGCGAGCGCCATAGAGACCGTGCGCGGCGTGGGCTATCGTCTGGCCGAGCCTACGGCCGATGACGATGCCGAAGGAGCCGACAGCGCGGCTAGCGCATCGGAGGAGTAACTCGTGGTCTTAGCCCCCCAGGGAAAACGCACCCTGTCACATCGCGTGTTCGCGACGATTTTTCTGTGCGCTATGGCGGTTATCGTGGCGTTTACGGTGCTGGGCGCGTTCTTTGTGCAAAATACCCTGGCAGATGCCACGAGCGCCAACCTTTCGCAGGAAACCGAGCTTATTGCCGCTGCCCTCAATGAGCAACAGGAGCCCATTGCCTTTCTGCGCAGTCTCGATCGCGAGGACTTGCGTATCACGCTGATCAACAAAGACGGGTCGGTTGCCTACGACAACGAGGCGTCGCCTTCCACACTGCCCAACCATGGCGATCGCCCCGAGGTCATCGAGGCCTTTGAGAGTGGTTTGGGTTCCGCGGAGCGCGCAAGCTCTACGCTCGACGAGATTATGCTGTACCGAGCCGTCCGACTTAACAACGGCCAGGTTGTTCGCTTGGCGCAAGCCCAACCTGGCGTTGCAGCGATTCTGATGTCTCTCGTGGCGCCGATGCTGCTCATTGCGGCGGCAGGTGCGGTGCTCTCGTTTTTCTTGGCGCGTCGTGAGTCCCGCGCCATCATTGAGCCGTTGCAGGAGGTCGATCTGGACCATCCTCGCCGCAGCTACGAGCATGCTTATGCCGAGATGGTTCCCATGCTCGAGCGCATTGAGTCGCAACGCCAGGAGCTCAAGCGCCAGATGGCGGTGCTGGCGGACAACGACCGCATGCGCCGCGAGTTCACGGCCAATATCACCCATGAGCTCAAGACCCCGCTTACGGCAATCTCGGGCTATGCCGAGCTCATTGCGAACGGCATGGTCGAGGGTGAGGACGATTTGCGCACCTTTGGCGGCCGCATCTACCGTGAGGCGGGCCGTTTGGCGGCGCTCGTCAACGATATCCTCACGCTTTCGAACTTGGATGAGGCCGAGCGTGCGAGCGATGGCGAGGCGGTGCCTATTGGCTCCACGGAGCCCATTGAGCTTTCGCGTGCTATCTACGCGGTCGAGCAGCGTCTTGAGCAGGTCGCCCGCCAGGCAAATGTGGCGATAGGACATGAGACCAAGCCTGTGGTCGTCGAAGGCGTATCGCGCCTGATCGATGAGCTCATCTACAATCTGGCGAGCAACGCCATTCGCTACAACCGGCCCGGCGGTACGGTGACGTTGCGGTGTGGAACCAACGACGACGGGCGCCCGTATCTGTCGGTTGCCGATACGGGTATTGGCATTGCGCCCGAGGAGCAGGGTAAGGTGTTCGAGCGTTTCTATCGCGTTGACAAGAGTCGTTCTAAAGCGCGCGGTGGAACGGGTCTGGGTCTGGCCATCGTCAAGCATGCCGCCCTGTATCATCACGCCTCGCTCGATCTGTCAAGCGAGTTGGGGGTGGGGACCACCATCACGGTGACGTTTCCCGCGCAACAGGACGAGCAGTTCGTGTAGCGGTACTGCAAATATGTGAATTTCACGCCGCATCGGGGCTGCCGGTGCGGCGTTAATGTTGCGCAACAATGGTGTCAGCGCTGTATCTTATGTATAGAGTTCGGACATGGCAAGAAGATGCGATATTATACGAGCAGTTTTGTCGATATGAACTAGGGAAATGAAAGGCAAGCTGCATGACCCTTCTCGAACTGTTCCAGCTGCTTAAAAAGCACCTTAAGCTGGTCATCGCCCTCCCGGTGGTCTGCGCGATCGCCATGGGCGTCGTCTCCTTCACTATGATGGACAACACCTACACCGCCACGACGAGCATGTACATTCTCGCCAAGACCGATGGCAGCCAGACGAGCTACTACAACGACCTGTCGGCGAGCCAGATGCTCTCCAACGATATCGCGACGCTGCTCGATAGCGACAGCGTCAAGAGCGGTGCTGCTAAGGAGCTGGGTCTTTCCAACTTGGATGATTACAAGGTGAGCGTTACGAGCGAGACCACGACTCGTGTCATTTCGCTGTCCGTGACCGGCGACAGCCCCGACGGTGCCGCCGCTGTCGCCAACGCCATTGCCAACTCGGTGTCTACCGTGGCTCAGGACGTTGACGCCGCCCAGGCCGTCAACGTGATCGATAAGGCAAAGATCCCCAACCAGCCCAGCGGCCCCAACCGCAAGCTCTACATCGCGGTCGCCGCTCTGGCCGGCCTGTTCGTCGCCGTTGCAATTGTCGTGCTGCTCGACATGCTCAATACCCGCGTCCGCTCCGTTGACGATGCCGTCGAACTGCTCGGTGTGCCCGTTATCGGTCGTTTCCCCGTTTTGAAGGGCGGTAAGTAATTCATGGCCCGTAAAAAGAAAACCAGCGATACCCTCGCCTTTAGCAACGCAGCCAAGACGCTGCTGGCAAACATTCGCTTTGCGAGTGTCGATACGCCGATCAAGTCCATTACCTTGACGTCCTCCATCCCTAACGAGGGCAAGTCCACCATTGCGGTCAACCTGGCTCAGGCCATTGCGACCAGCGGCAAGAGCGTCCTTCTCGTCGAGTGCGACATGCGTCACCGTACGCTTGCCAACCTGCTGGGCCTCCGTCATTCCGGTGGCCTGTACGCCGTCCTTTCCGACCAGATGTCGATTGACGAGGCTGTCGTCGAAACCGGCCAGCCCAACTTCTTCTTCCTCGATGCCGAGCCGCGCATTCCCAACCCGGCTGACATTATCGCCTCGCGCCGCTTTGCCAAGCTGGTTGCCGCGCTGGAGGAGAAGTACCAGTACGTCATTTTCGATACGCCGCCCGTGGGCACCTTTGTTGATGCCGCCGAGGTCGCCGCGATTACCGACGGCACCATCTACGTTATCCGTGAGGACTTCGCCAAGCGCAACGAGATCATTGCCGCCTTCGACCAGCTCAACAAGGCCGAGGTTAACGTAATTGGCACGGTCATGAACTGCTGTGAGACCTCGAGCCATGACTACTATTACTCTTACTATGGCGAAGACAAGGGTCAGAACAACGCTGTTGCCGGAGTTAACCCTGCTGTTGGCGGTGCCGCTGCAACGGGGACCCCTGCGAAGGCGAAGCGTTTTAAGAAATAGCAACGACGCAGATAAGAGGGCGATATGAGAGACATCCACTGCCATATCCTGCCCGGTGTTGACGACGGCGCGGCGAACCTCGAGCAAAGCTTGGCAATGCTCGAGGCGGCCCGCGCCGTCGGCGTTACGCACATGGTGTGTACGCCACACTGCCGGGACCCGTATTTTGACTTCGAAAAAATGTGGGAGGCCTATCGACTGCTTAGCGCGCATGCGGGCGATATGCATTTGCAGATGGGCTTTGAGGTCAATCATGCCAAGCTCATGGATTTGGGCATCGAATGGGCCGATCGCCTGCATTTCGATGGCTCAAACGAGTTTTTGCTTGAGCTCTCGACACGTGCTGATTCGTATGACTTTGAGGAATACGAGAACACGATCTACGACTTGCAGTGTCGCGGTTACCAGGTGATTATTGCCCATCCCGAGCGCTATCGTGCGATTCAAAAGGATGTGAGCGTGGCTGAACGTCTGGTCGACCTGGGTTGCAAGCTGCAGGCTTCGGCGGACTTTATCGCAGGTGGACGATTCGGTCACGAAAAGAAGCCGGCGCAGCGCCTGTTTAAGCAAGGCCTGTACAGCTATATCGCGAGCGATGCCCACAACGTGGGCCACTACGATTGCCTAGCAAAAGCACGCGCGAAGTTTAGCGTGGGAGCTCATTTCCGCTAAAATTTTTCCCCAACGTTCGCATCGAATGAAGGGGCAGCTATGGATATCCAACTTAAGACGGGTTGCTTTGAGGACGCGGCGCTGGTGCGCCGCGTCGTTTTTATGGACGAACAGGGCTACGAAAACGAGTTTGACGCTATCGACGAGGCCCCAAGTTGCATCCACGTGACGCTTTATGTTGACGGCGAGCTCGCGGGCTGTTCGCGCGTGTTTCCCGAGGAACTCGAGCGTGTGGCCGACGCGGAGGCCCCGGTGTCGCCGGCGTGCGATATGGACGAAGGTGCCGCGGCGGGGGAGACATACATTATGGGCCGCGTTGCGGTGCTATCCTCAATGCGTCGCCGCGGTCTGGCGAGCAAGATTGTCGAGGCCAGCAATGCTGCTGCACGCGATGCTGGCGCCAAGCTCATAAAGCTGCATGCGCAGGAGTACGTGCTGCCGCTCTATGCCAAGGCCGGCTACACGCAGATCGCGCCGGTGGACTACGAAGACGAAGGTCAGCCCCACGCCTGGATGGCCAAGCGCATGGGCGACAGATAAGGACGTTCCTTTTCTGCCGGCAGTCGGGGACACTCCTTGGCAATCGACGCACGGGTATTCCAACATACAGTTTTTCGATTCCGTATGTATATATGCGCGCTAATAGGTTATAAAATCTAAGTCTGAACATAGCAGGTCTGCGATGCGGCTCGGGCAACCGGGCCGTTTTTGCGGGCAGGGGTAGCGCGAAAGGACTGCACATGCGTCAATTTAAGACCGAGAGCAAAAAACTGCTCGACCTCATGATCAACTCCATCTACACCAATAAGGAAATCTTCCTGCGCGAGCTTATCTCCAACGCGTCCGACGCTGTGGATAAGCTCTATTTCAAGAGCCTCACCGATACCGACGTGAAGCTCTCTAAAGACGAGCTGGCCATTCACGTATCCTTCGACAAAGATGCGCGCACCATTACCGTGAGCGATTCGGGCATTGGCATGACCAAAGACGAGCTCGAGAAGAACCTGGGCACCATCGCCCATTCCGGCTCGCTCGAATTCAAAACCGAAAACGACAAGGCCCAGGGCGACGACGTGGATATCATCGGCCAGTTCGGCGTGGGCTTTTATTCCGCGTTCATGGTTGCCAAGGAAGTGCGCGTTGTGAGCCGCGCATTCGGCAGCGACGAGGCGTGGGCGTGGGTCAGCGACGGCGTTGAGGGCTACACCATCGAGGAAGCCGAGCGCGCTGGGAACGGCACCGATATCATCCTCACGCTGAAAGACGACACCGATGAGGAAAAATACGACACGTACCTTTCCGAATGGGGCCTGAAGAGCCTCATCAAGAAGTACAGCAACTACGTGCGCTACCCCATTACCATGGATTGCGACAAGACGCGCGAAAAGCCGAAGCCCGAAGATGCCGGCGACGATTACAAGCCCGAATTCGAGCATTACACCGAGTGTGAGACCATCAATTCCATGGTGCCCATTTGGAAGCGCAGCAAGTCTGACGTGACCGACGAGGAATACAACGAGTTTTACAAGTCGAACTTCCACGACTTCGCCGACCCCGCGCGCACGATTAAGGTGCATGCCGAGGGCGCTCTTACTTACGACGCTT
>CAJMPE010000025.1 GCA_905215275.1 uncultured bacterium
GGAGGCCGGAGCCACGGTTGAGGGCATTGGCATTGCCGTGGAGAAGGGCTTCCAGGGCGGCGGCGATAAGCTCCGTAAACGCGGCTTCCGCGTTGAGAGCCTGGCCCGTATCGCCGATATGGACTGCGAGAACGGCGAGATCACCTTCGCCTAAGCGCGCAACACAAGCGATTGGTATGCGATGTGACAAAGGGACTGTCCCTTTGTCACATTTTTTGTATGAGGGGAGGTGCTGATATGGATGAGAACAAGATGGGATGGCGTGAGTATGCGCGCTATGCCGAGATGTCGGTCGAGGAGCTGGCGCGCGATTGCGAGGTACAGGTGTTTCGCGCGACGGGTCCGGGCGGGCAGGGCGTGAACACGACGGACTCTGCGGTGCGCATGAAACATGGGCCCACGGGGATTGTCGTGACGGCGCGTGAGAGCCGCAGCCAGTTTCAGAATCGCGCGAGCTGCCTGCGTAAGCTGCGCGCTGAGCTTGAGCGTCGCGGGCGTCCACCGCGTCGACGCGTAAAGACCAAGGTGCCTCAGCGCTCTCGCCAGCGCAGGCTTAATGACAAGCACTTCAACGCCATTAAAAAGGCCAACCGTCGCAAACCGGGCAGCGACGAATAGCCTCCTCATAAGTTGCGGTGAAATAGGGACTGTTTTGCGGCTTTAGATGCATAAACAGTCCCTATTTCACCGCAACTTAGGTGGGGTTAGCGGGTGGGGTGCCAGACGTGGAGGGCGCCGGCGAGGATGTCGACCTCGATGCGCGAGGCGACAACGGGCTCGCCGTCGGCCTGGATGGGGTAGTCGGGCTCCTCAAGGGTGAGCTCGGCATGGCGACAGCGGCACATGCGAACCGGTGGCAGCTTGGTATGGTGGCCATCTTTGGCCGAAAGGAACATGGGAAGCGCGACCGCGCGCGGAACGGGGCCGCAGGCGTAGCAGACGTCGAGTATGCCGTCGCACGGGTCGGCGTCGGGGCAGATGCGATAGCCCGAACCATAGGTGGGGCCCAGCTGAATCGCCATGATAATCGCCCGCACGCGCTCGGCGGGCGCACCGTCAAAGCTCACCGTCATGGGATAGTTGCGGTAGCGCAGGCCAAACTGCTCAAGGCCCGAGAGGGTGTAGAGCGGAGCGCCGGCGAGGCCCGTCTTTTTGCGCAGCTCGGTGGTGCCAAGGCCGATGGCGGCATCGATGCCGACCGAAAGCGTCTGGTCGTAGTACTCAACGGTAGCCTCGCCGCTGCCGCTCGCAGGGCTCCACGAGCGAATGCGCCCGATGTCCTGACGCTGCAGCTCGCAGGTGAGCAGCGCGCCAAAATCCTTACCGGAGAAATCGTCGATGCCGAGCGTTTGGGCAAAATCGTTGCCAGAGCCCACGGGTAGGACGGCAAGAGCGGGGCGGGCGTCCTCCTCTTGCGCCATAAGTCCGTTGACGACCTCGTGGATCACGCCGTCGCCGCCAAGAGCGATAACGGTGCGATAGCCCTCGACCTGTGCGGCCAGCTCCTTGGCGTGTCCCATGCGCTCGGTCAGCACCAGGTCAAACTGGGATGCGCGCGCGGTCATATCCAAAAAGCGTTGCAGGCGCTCGGCAACTTCGTGCGCCGCACCCGACTGGGCGGCTGGGTTGGCGATGATGAGCGTGCGGCCAAAATCAGTTGCGTGCATGGGGCGACTCCCGGCGTATGACGTGACGGTGCGGTCGCGCTCAGGTCGAATTGCCCCCGATTGTGGCTGCACGTCGAATACTTACGTCTACTCTATCAGGTCGTTGTGGCGCTCGATAGCATCCGCTACCGTACCGCCCTCATCTACAATAAGTGAACGGCGCTTGGGCGAGATGATGCGCTGGGCGGGGTACACGCCGCGGTGTCCGGCGGTTAGGTAGCTGATAAAGGCCACGATGACAAAGAACCCGGCTGCCGTGCCGTGGAACAGGTCGATGGCCATCATACAGGTGGTGATGGGCACGTTGAGGCCGGCGCAGAACACGCCGAGCATGCCCAGCGCTGCCAGAAAGCTGGGGTCGATTCCGACGAGGCAACCGATCCAGCCGCCGAGCGCCGCACCGATACCAAACAGGGGCGTGACCTCGCCGCCTTGGAAGCCGGCGCCCAGGGTGAGCGCTGTGACGACCAACTTGATGGCTGCGTCCGCCAGGGTGGTGTTGCCGGCAAATCCGGCGCCGGAAAGCCACGTGGAAAGGCCGGCGTAGTTCCAAGCGTCGAGAAGGGCATAGGCGGCCAAAACCACGAGTGCACCTATGAGTGCGCGAATAAGATAATTGGTGATAAAGCGACCGTACAGGCTCTTGACGGTTCGAACTGACCAGGCAAAGAGGCGTGCCGTCAGACCGAAGATAATGGCGCTGATAACAACGATGACAACCGTCCGTGGTGTCATGTTGGGAACGCTGGCGATAACATTCGCCTCGTACTCGGTACCTAGGGCGAGTGATGTAAAGTAGCCGGTAAACGAGGCGACCAGGCAGTAGATGCCCGCGGTGTAGTCGATCTTGCCGATAAAGCACATCTCCATGCCAAAGAAAGCCCCGGCAAGGGGCGAGCCGAATACGGCGCCAAAGGCCGACGAGATGCCGGCGAGCATGAGGTCGTGGTGGTCATGCTTTTTGAGGTGGGCGAGGCTCGAGATGTTGCTGGCGATGGTGCCGCCAATCTGCACCGCGGCTCCCTCGCGACCGGCCGATCCGCCCGTTAGGTGCGTGAGCGTGGAGCAGACGAAGGTGAGGACGGCCATGCGCATATGGATGAGGCGTGTGCCCAGAGCGGAGTCGATGACCAGGTTGTTACCGCGTTTGGCGGCAAGACCGTGGTTTTTGTACACCCATGCGGTGGCAACGCCCACAACGGGAAGCAAGGCGTAGACCCACACATGGTGCTCGCGATAGTCGGTGGCGATATTCAGCGAGGCCAAAAACGCCCAAGCGGCAACGCCCATGGCGAGCGAGACAATGACGACGAGCGCGAGCAACTTGGCGCTCGCGAGTAGGTTGCGGGCGTTGCGGCGCGTGTCGGCAGCCAAGAGATGCTCGGAGCGGGTAAGTTTATGCCTGCCTGCCGTGATGACGTCGTTCAGGGAGAAAAAGCCGCCATCGTCGAGCGGCTGGGAATGATCCTGCGTTTCGTTTGCGCTTTCGGGTTTGTCGTTATGAGCCATACGTTCCTCTTTTAGGTTGCAACGCAAGCATTATAAAACGCGGCAAACGCGACGAGCCGGTGGGTTGGTTTCCATTCTGTTTCGCGGCTTGCGGCCGACAGGTGTATTTACTGGTACAGGCCGAGTCGCGGTCGTGCGACGGGGGATTATACTGAGACAAGCATAAAGAATCGGCGCCCCTGTTGTGCGCCGTGGCATTAAGAGGTGCATATGGCAGAGAAACTCATTCCGCTGGATGACGCACAGTCGATTGTCCTGTCGCACGTTGCTCCGACCGATCTCGTCGAGATTCCCGTGTGGCAGGCCGCCGGTCTTCCCCTGGCCGAGGACGCGGTGGCCGATATCGACATCTCGCCGTTTGCCAACAGCGCTATGGACGGATATGCCGTGCGCTCGGCGGACTTGGCGCAGGCATCTGGCGAGGCGCCGGTGACGCTCGATGTTATCGGACATGAGGCCGCGGGTCATGTGTTTGGGGACGCAATCGGCGCGGGCGAGACGGTCCGCATCATGACGGGCGCGCCGGTGCCCGAGGGTGCCGATGCCGTGGTGAAGTACGAGATCGTCGATGTGCTCGACGGTGACGGCAACGAGGGCTCGCGTGTGAGGTTTTCGGCGCCGGCCAAGGTGGGGGAGAACGTTCGCTCTGCCGCCGAGGAGGCCCATGCCGGCGAAGTCGTGATGCGTGCTGGTGAGGTTGTGACTCCGGCGGGCGCCGGCTTGCTGGCAAGCGCCGGATACGCGAGCGTGAAGGTGCACGCTGTCCCACGTGTGGGCATCATCTCGCTGGGCACGGAACTGGTCGCACCGAGTAAGGTACCGGCGCGCGGTCAGATTCGCGATTCCAACTCCTCGGCGCTGATGGCCGAGGCGCTCGATGCAGGAGCCGAGCCCGTGTTCTACGGCATTGCGCCCGATGATGAGCAGGCGATTGCCGAGCTGGTGCATCGCGCTGTGCGGGAGTGCGATTTTGTCATTACGAGCGGTGGCGCCTCGGCGGGCGATTACGACTACGTGACGGCGCTCGTCCGGCGCGAGGGCGTGGTGCTGTTCGATCGCATCTCGATGCGTCCGGGCAAGGCCATCACGTTTGGCTTACTCGGGGGCAAGCCCTACCTAGGGCTTTCAGGCAATCCGGCCGCGGCGTATGTGGGCTTTGAGATGCTTGCCCGTCCGGCGATTCGCAAGATGCGCGGCTTTGCCGAGGGCGTGCGTCCCGTGCAGCAGGCGACGCTCACGCACGGCGTGAAAAAGCGCCAGGACCGACGCTTCTTCGATCGCGCCACGGTTTTGCGCGACCCCGAGACCAGTGAGCTGTTGGTGACCGAGGCCAAGACGCAGAATTCGGCGCTGCTCGGCACGATGCAGCGGTCCAACTGCCTGCTGCGTATTGACGAAGGACCGTGCGAGCTCAAGGCGGGCGACGTCGTGGATGTCGTGCGTGTCGACCTGCCCGAGGGCACGGTGTTGTAGGAGGAAGACTATGGAGTTGAAGATTTCGATCGTGACGTGCTCGGATACGCGCGATCTTGCTCAGGACGAGGCTGGAGCCGCACTCGAGGAACTTATCGAGGCGCAGGGCTGGACGGTCGTCTCACATGTGGTCGTGCGCGACGACGCCAGCGAGATCGGTGATGCCATTGTGGAAGCTGCCGATGAGTGCCACGCCAATGTCGTGCTCACCTGTGGCGGCACGGGACTTTCGATGCGCGACGTGACGCCCGAGGCGACGCGTGCCGTCTGCGACCGCGATGTGCCGGGTATTGCAGAGGCAATCCGCGCGTACTCCATGACCAAGACGCGCCGCGCTATGCTCTCGCGCGCCGTGTGCATGCAGCGTGGGCATACGCTTGTCATCAACTTTCCGGGATCCACGAAAGCGGCCCGCGAAAGCTGGGAGGCCGTGAGCGATCAGCTGGAGCATGCGGCCCAAATGACGGCGGGCGGCGGACATACCAAATAAGCGGTTTACCTGCGGCGGGGCGACCTGAACGGCTGCTCCGCCTTTGTTTTCCGCCGAAGCGACGCCGAGGTGCACGGCAACTCGAAACTATATTCTCTAGCGAGAATAATTTCTCATTATCATTATTCGCGCGGAAGTATAATCTAGTAACAGAATAAAGCCTGCGGCGGGGTGCCCGGGCATAGCGTTCGAAAGGGTTGAATATGTTCGATATGGTTTCACGCCGCGGTTTTGTCTCGCTTTCTGCTGCCTCTGCCGCCGGCCTTGGCCTTGCCGGCTGCTCGGGCAACAAGACGTCCGAGCCCGCTGGTTCCGATGCCGGCTCCGTCAAGTCTTCCTCTAAGAAGAAGGCTGTCGAGCTGCAGGTCTTTGCCGCTAACTCGCTCGAGAAAGCTCTGCCCGAGGTTCAGGAGCTCTACACCGAGCAGACCGGCACCACGTTTGCCGACACGCAGTTTAAGGCGTCTGGCGACCTTGTCGAGCAGATGCGCGCCGGTGCCGCCGTCGACGTGCTCATCACGGCCTCCAAGGGCACCATGGACGACGCCGAAGCCGCCGAGCTCGTCGATGCCGACACACGTGAGGATATGTTCGTCAACGACCTCGTGATCATCCGCGCCGAGGGCTCTGACACCAAGGTCGAGGCCATCGCCGACGTCGCGAATCTGGACGGCAAGATCGCCATTGGCGACGCCAAGACCGTCCCCGCCGGCAAGTACGCCAACCAGGCCCTGGCTTCCGTGGGCCTCTACACCGGCACCGAGGGCGACGACGGCGAGTATGCTCCCGAGATCGCCGACAAGGTCGCACTGGCCGATAAGGTGGGCACCGCCGCCGCTTATGTGTCCACAGGCGACTGCGTGGCCGGTTTTGTCTACAGCTCCGACATCTTCCGCTACGACGGCATCGAGGAGGCCTTCGTGTGCCCCGAGGATTCGCACAAGCCCATCGTGTACCCGGGCGCCGTTGCCGAAAGCTCCGAGCATGCCGACGAGGCCAAGGCGTTTATCGACTTTTGCCTGTCCAACAAGAAGGTTCAGAAGATTTGGGCTAAGTACGGCTTTGAGCTTTCCGCGTAGTGCGGCTTGGCGCGATAATTCCATCGTTTTGTGTTTCACTCCGTCCTTGTATTCGCTTGGAGCTTTTCGTGCTTAATAGATTCCGCATGCTTGTCGCCTGCGCTTTGACCTTCGCGCTTTGCTGGGTGCCGGGATTTGCGTTTGCTGGGAACGCTGAGGACGGGGCCCAGGTTGCTGCGACCGCTCATGGGCTTTCCTATGGGATCGAGGGTTTTGAGCGGTTGGCCAAGGGGACCGCTCGTGACATGGAGGGCCAGCCTGAGGGCTACCGGTTTCCCGTTGACGAGGACGTGGACCTTGTAGCGGCGCTCGCTGCCGACCGCGTTGTGGTGTGGATATCGCCCAAGGCGGTCGAGAAGTATGGATTGGATCCGCAGGATAACGAGTCCGTATCGGGTCTCAAGGCCCTCGTCTGTGAGCTCGACAGCGCAAACTGCATGGGAGGCGCGCAGCTAGGGGACGTGGATCTCCCTTGGTATGTCACGGCGGAAACAACGTTTGATGCCGGCGGGTATACCTATGGCTTTGACGAGCGCGGTGCGGATGGGGACCGCTATGTGGTGATTGCATCAGCCTCGGGTGATGCCAAGGGCGGCGCGCGTTGGCTTGATAGCGCTCAAATGGTAGAGGCATCGTCTGTCGTGTTGCGGGATGAGCAGGGCCCCTTGGCCTCTCTGGCCTCCTTATTGGGCGGCATCGACTATCGCCCGTTTTGGGTGTCCATAAAAACGAGCGGCCTTGCCCTGGTGATCGCGTTTGCGCTGGGCCTGTTTGCCGCGTGGAAGACCATGGGTACCACGAGCCGCGTGAAGGGTTTGCTCGATTCGGTCTTTACCATCCCTATGGTGCTGCCGCCCACGGTCTGCGGCTTTTTGCTCCTCATGCTGTTTGGCCGCTCGACCGGGGTGGGCCAGTGGCTGATCGCACACGGCATCTCGATCGTCTTTACGTGGCCCGCGGCGGTCATTTCGGCCGTCGTCGTGTCGTTTCCGCTGGTTTACCGCACGGCGCTCGGAGCCTTCGAGAGTCTTGACGCGCAGATGCTCGACGCCGCGCGAACCCTGGGATGGTCCGAGCGTCGCATCTTTGCCAAGCTCATGATGCCGCTTGGCTGGCCCTCGATTGCCGCCGGCACGGTGCTCGCCTTTGCCCGCGCGATGGGCGAGTTTGGCTGCACCCTGTTCTTTGCGGGCAACTACGCCGGTATTACGCAGACCATTCCCATTGCGATTTACTTTGAGTGGATGGGCGGCAATACGTCGGTGGCCCTCTTTTGGGTCGTGGTCGTAATCGCGTTCAGCTTCCTGGTCATTCTGTTCATCAATATGTACACGGCGCATTCGCAAAAGTATCGCGAACGTGGCCTTTCCCGTGCGGAGCGCAAACAGGCCAAAGGTCTCGCCGGACAGGGCGATTCGCTCGACCCAGTCGGCGGCGATGCGCTGCGTATCGATCGCGAGGCGCTGGCCGAGCTCATGCGTGATGATGCGGCGCCGCGGGGAGGTCGATAAGCTATGTCGCTCGTTTTGGATATTAAGAAACGTTATCCCGGGTTTGTGCTCGACATGCAGCTTGAGGCCGGCGAGGAGCGCGTGGCCCTGCTGGGCGCCTCGGGTTGCGGCAAGAGCTGTACGCTGCGCTGCATCGCCGGTGTGGAGACGCCCGACGAGGGCAAGATTGTCGTCAACGGCGTGACCTTTTTTGACTCGGCGGCGGGCATCAAACTGTCGCCCCAGGCGCGCAAATGCGCTCTGCTGTTCCAAAACTATCAGCTGTTTCCTAACATGACAGTGGCCGATAACGTATGCGCCGGTGTAAAGGACGCGGGTGACGCCGCCGCGCGCAAAAAGCTCGCCGAGCGCTATCTGAGCATTTTCGGTCTGGCCGATTTTGTCGACCGCTATCCCGCACGACTCTCGGGCGGGCAGCAGCAGCGCGTGGCGCTTGCCCGCATGGTGGCGGCGCATCCGGGCATTTTTATGTTCGACGAGCCCATGAGCGCACTCGATTCCTATCTTAAGAGCGCCCTCGAGCAGAACATGCTCGACCTGTTCGATGTGTGCAACCGCACCGTACTCTACGTGAGCCACGACATCGACGAAGCGTGCCGCCTGTGCCAGCGAATCTGCGTGATGCACGACGGGCATGTGGAGGAGATCGGCTCCGTCGAGGACGTGGTTCGCCGCCCGCAGACGCTGGCGGCGCTGCGCCTGACGGGCTGCAAGAACACAAGCCGGGCGCGCAAGATCGGCGACGAAGAAGTTGAGGCCCTCGACTGGGGCATGACCTTCAACGTGGGCCGCGAGGTTCCCGATGACGTGGCATACCTGGGCATTCGCGCAAGCTACTTCCATGTGGACAACCGTGCTGAGCGGGGTCGTAACAGCTACGACCTGCATGTGGCCCGAGTGAGCGATTCGCGCTTTGAGCGGCTGGTGCTGTTAGACGTGCCGCGTGCTGATGCGCCCACGCGTCTGCAGTGGAAGGTCAACAAGGTGAACGTAGCTGTCGACGAGCTGCCGCAAGCAGGCGAGACGCTGCGCATGCACTTTGATGCGAATAAGATTCATTTGGTTTGTCGGTAGCGCCGGGTAATGCCGTCGGGGATATAAGCCCCGGCGGCTTTGTCTTGCTGTTTGCCGAATGGGGGATGACAAACTCTTATCAATCAAGATAATTATTTATTAAACGACGGTACACGACGCTGTCGTACGAATGTCGGCGGTGTTCGTCTGGACGACAACCGTTGATATAGTTACCTTCGACGAGAAAAGGAGGGCGCGCCGATGCCGCATAAGACATATTCGCGTCGCGTTGCCGTGCGCGCCCTGTATATGGCTCGGAGCCGCATATGAGCAGGTATGTTCACGGCTCCGGGAGAGACGACGCACAGCTAAATAATCAGCTGCAAAGCAGGTTCCCCAAAATTCCGGGTTTGAGCACGGCTGGGTTTTCGCCACCCACCGTGCAGCAATACCGTAGTTATCCGTATTTGGTTCGAGAGGGGAACCGTCATGGCTGAAGAATTCGATTTCCATCCGATGTGGGAGAGCCTCGGCATGAATCTTGCCGACCACGACATGCTGCTGGGCGCCGTGGGCCAGATGTACGGCGATATGTTCCTGACGCAGAACAATCGCCCCAAGTCCACGTCCTACCTGGATTTTGTCGCCACCAACATCCACAGCGGCCGTATTAAGGAGATGCTCGACAAGAAGGAGGCCGGCGAGGCCACCAAGATCGTCGGCTCGTTCTGCGTGTACGTGCCCGAGGAGATCGTGCTTGCCTGTGACGGCATTCCCGTTGGTCTGTGCTCGGGTGCCGATTGGGCAACCGATAAGGTCGAGGAGCACCTGCCGCGCAACACCTGCCCGCTTATCAAGAGCTTTGCCGGCTTTAAGCTGGGCGAGGTCTGCCCCTACATTGAGTCGAGTGACCTGGTGGTAGGCGAGAACACCTGCGACGGTAAGAAGAAAGCCTACGAGTTCTTTGCCACGCAAAAGAACATGTACGTCATGGATATTCCCAACGTGCACGACGAGTCGACGCTCGTGACCTGGAAGGCCGAGGTCAAGAAGCTCGCCGCCAAGATCGAGGACGAGTGCGGCGTCAAGATTACGCCCGAGGGCCTGAAGGCTGCCATCCACGCCGTCAATGAGAAGCGCCGCGCCCTGCAGCGCCTCGCTGCGACCCGCGCTGCCGACCCTGCGCCCATCAGCGGTCTCGACAGCCTGCTGACCGTTCAGGCCGCCTTTATGGACGACACACCGCGTCTGACCGGAGCCATCAACGATATGGCGGCTGAGTGCGAGCAGCGTGTCGAGGCCGGCGAGGGCGTGGCACCCAAGGGGACCAAGCGCATCCTGTACACCGGTACGCCCATGGCCGTGCCCAACTGGAAGCTGTTCAACCTTATCGAGAAGGCCGGCGGCGTTGTGGTAGGCGAGGAGTCCTGCACGGGCTCGCGCTACTACAAGGACCTGGTCGACGAGTCCGGCGAGACGGTCGACGAGATGCTCGATGCCATCGCCGAGCGCTACTTTAGGATCAACTGCGCCGTCTTTACGCCCAACGACCAGCGTATGAAGGACATTGTCCAGATGGCCAAGGACCTGCATGCCGACGGCATCGTCGACGTGGCTCTGCAGTTCTGCACGCTCTACGAGATGGAGTCGTTTGCCGTGGAGAAGGCCGCCGAGGAGGCCGGCATTCCGTTTATGCACATCACGACCGACTACGCCGGCGAGGACGCAGGTCAGCTGCAAACCAGGATCGAGGCTTTCTTGGAAACCATTTAGAGCTATCCGTCTCGGCGGCTTCCCCAGGCACCCGGTCTTGCCGTTCAAACCGTCGCTTGCGTACCAAAGTACGCGGCGCTTCTCTTTCACGGCAACCTCGGGCACCTGGGAAAGCCGTTTCCTTGGTTGGTTAAAAGGTTTGTTAAGGAGCTATATGCCGGAATATATTGAGCAGCCGTTGCCGTCCACGTTTGAGGAGTTCAACGAGCAGCGCAAGGCGGCGTTTATTCGCGTCAAGGATTACAAGCAGGCCGGTAATCGCCTGATCGGTTTTCTGTGCAGCTACACGCCGCTCGAGATTATCGATGCCGCGGGGGCCGCAAGTGTCGCTCTGTGCGGTACGTCCGATGAGGTGATCCCCGAGGCCGAGAAGGTGCTGCCGGCAAATCTCTGCCCGCTCATCAAGTCGACCTATGGCTTTGCCTACTCGCAAAAGTGCCCGTTTACGTACTTTAGCGACATGATCATCGGCGAGACCACCTGCGACGGCAAAAAGAAGATGTACGAGCTGCTCAACGAGCTCAAGCGCACGCACATTCTGCATCTTCCGCAGGGTCGCGACCGTGCCTACGAGCGCGAGGGCTGGTACGAGGAGTGCTGCCTGCTCAAGGAGGAGCTCGAGGGCTTCTACGGCATCACGATTACCGACGATGACCTGCGCGCTGCCGTCCGTCGTCGCAACCGCTTGCGTGCGGCCCAGCTCGAGATGTTTGCGCTGCAGGCCAACCAGCCGGCGGCCATGAGCGGCGTCGACCTGATGAGCACCATGTTTGCCGGTACGTTCAGCTTTGATATCGAGGCCTATACGCAGCAGCTGGAGCAAAAGGTCGCCAAGCTGCGCGAGGCCTATGATGCAGGCGAGCGCCCGATCGCGGCGGATGCCAAGCGCATTCTGATCACCGGCTGCCCGGTGGGCGGCGTGATCAACAAGATCGGTCGCACCATCGAGTCCAACGGCGGCGTGGTCGTGTGCATGGACGACTGCTCGGGCGAGCGCACGGCGGCCATGATGATCGACCCGGAGGCTCCCGACATCCTTCGCGCCATCGCCGACCGCTACCTGGATATCAACTGCTCGGTCATGACGCCCAGCGACGGTCGTATGGAAAACACGCTGGCCATGTGCGAGAAGTATCACGTCGATGGCGTAGTGGAGAGCGTGCTCCAGGCGTGTCACACCTTTAACGTGGAGAGTGCGCGCATGCAGGAGGCTGTCGAGGGTGCGGGTATTCCGTATATGAAGATCGAGACCGACTACAGCAACGGCGACATGGGCCAGATCGAGACGCGCATCGTCGCCTTCATCGAAACTCTCTAGCTTCCTCAGGCACCGGATCTTGCTCCTCAAACCGTCGCTTGCGTACCCAAAGTACGCTGCGCTCCTCTTTCGGGGCAATCTCCGGCACCTGAGAAACCTAGAGCTAAGGCGCCTGAACGCGCCGCTACCTTTGATGTTTAGATTGGGAGAGAGCCATGATAAGGATCGGGATCGATATCGGGTCTACGGCGGCTAAGGCTGCTGTGGTCGACGGGGAGGGTTCGGTGTCGTGGACGTGCGTGCAGCCAACCGGGTTCTCCTCGGTCGATGCTGCCGAGCGGCTGCGCGAGGCACTGGCAGCGGCGGGTTATGACGTGGCTGCCGACGACGTGCGTGTGATCGCGACCGGCTACGGTCGTGTCGCCGTGCCCTATGCGCACAAGGTCGTGACCGAGATTACCTGCCACGGCACCGGTGCCGTGCGTCTGTTTGGCGACCACGGCACCGTGATCGACGTGGGCGGTCAGGACACCAAGGTCATTCAGCTTAAAAGTGGCCGCGTGGCCAAGTTTGCCATGAACGACAAGTGCGCCGCCGGCACGGGGCGCTTTTTGGAGATCATGGCCGACCGCCTGGGCATTTCCCAGCAGCAGATGGCCGACCTGGCGCGTTCCGGCGAGCCTACCAAGATCAGCAGCATGTGCACGGTGTTTGCCGAAAGCGAGGTTATCAGCCTGATCGGTCGCGGTGAGCTGCGCGAGAACATTGCGCGTGGCGTGATCGACAGCGTGGTCTCGCGCGTGGCCACTATGGCCGGGCAGGCGACGGGTGCTCCGTACTACCTGACGGGAGGCTTGTGCGAGAACGCTTACGTTGTGGAGCGGCTGGCGGCGCTGCTGGGGTCGCCGGTCACCACCTCGCCCCAGGCCCGCTTCGCCGGTGCCATCGGCGCGGCGATTCGCGCACAGGCGCTCAATTAATGCATCCGCCGTAGGCTCGCATTCATGCGTATACTGGGAGAAAATGATTGACCGATGAGAGGAGGTATCGATGGCTGACGATCAGATTAAGCTTACGTCTATGACTGCCGCGAGCGGTTGAGCCGCTAAGTTGGCTCCCGGAGCCCTCGCCCAGGTCCTGGGCGATTTGCCAAATGTGCATAACGACAACTTGCTCGTGGGGTTCGATACCTCCGACGATGCGAGCGTCCTTCGCGTCGGCGATAACCTGGGCCTCGTTCAGTCCGTCGACTTCTTCCCGCCGATGGTCGACGACCCGTTTCTGTTTGGCCAGATCGCCGCGGCCAATTCGCTGTCGGACATCTACGCCATGGGCGGGCGGCCGAGCCATGCCATGAACCTGCTGTGCATTCCCAGTTGCCTGGGCGTCGAGGTCGCAGGTCAGATTCTGGCGGGCGGCGCCGACAAGTGCGTCGAGGCGGGTTGCTCCATCGCGGGCGGCCACACCATCAACGACGACGAGCCCAAGTACGGCCTGTCCGTGAGCGGCTTTGTCGCGCTCGATCGTATGCTTGCCAATAGCGGCGCGCGCGTGGGCGACGTCCTGTTGCTGACCAAGGCGATCGGCTCGGGCATCATCACCACGGCCATTAAGGGCGAGCTTATCGAGCAAGATGAGGCCGCGGCCATGTTTGACTCGATGCGCACCCTCAACGAGGCTCCGATTCGTTTGGCCGAGGGACTTGAGCTTCACGGCTGCACCGACATTACGGGCTTTGGCCTGATCGGGCATGCGTGCGAGATGGCCGAGGGCTCGGGCGTGCAGATTGAGCTTGCGTCGGGGGCGGTGCCGCTCTTTGATCAGGTGCTTGACATGGCGCGTCTGGGCATTATCCCCGCGGGCTCCTACCGCAACCAGGACTTCTTTGGCCCGCGCGTGACAGCTGACGATGACTTGGAGCCGGGAATGCTGGATGCGCTGTACGATCCGCAGACCTCGGGCGGTTTGCTAATTGCGGCGCCCGCGGCGGATGTGGATGAGCTTGCGCGTCGTCTGCACGCTGAGGGGCGCGTTGCCGCCACAATCGGCCGCGTGTGCGAGCCGGTGCCGGGCGGTCCTGCTGTTCGCGTTGTTCGCTAACCCGCACGTTTATGTAACTGTTTACCGTTCTCTAGAACGGTTCTTTCGAAAGGAATTTACTATGTCTACCAAGATTGAAGTCAATGCCATGGGCGATGCCTGCCCGCTGCCCGTCGTCAAGACGCTCAAAGCTCTGAAGCAGCTCGATGGCGAGGGCACCGTCGTGACCTCGGTCGATAACGAGACCGCCGTCAAGAACATCTCCAAGATGGCGCAGGAGAAGGGTTGCACGGCCTCGGTCGAGAAGGTTTCTGACGCCGAGTGGCACGTGACCGTGGCGACCTCTGGCGCCGTTGCCGTGGCCGATCCCGAGCAGGATGGCGCTGTCTTCTGTAATGCCAGCGCCGGCAAGGGCAAGCTCGTCATTTCCGTCTACACCGACTGCATGGGCCGCGGCGACGATGAGCTGGGCCACAAGCTCATGAAGGCCTTCATCTTTGCCGTGACGCAGCAGGAGGAGCTGCCCGCGACTATGCTGTTTTACAACGGCGGTGCCAAGCTCACCGTCGAGGGCTCGCCGGTGCTCGATGACCTGAAGGGCTTGGCGGAGCAGGGTGTCGAGATTCTCACCTGCGGTACCTGCCTGGACCACTTTGGCATTAAGGACCAGCTTGCGGTGGGCGAGGTCACCAACATGTACGTGATCGTGGAGAAGATGGAGCAGGCCGTGCGCGTCGTGCGCCCGTAGCGTATTGGTTGGAGTTGCCATGAGGGAGAAGCGCCCGGCGCTTGTCATCACGTTTCCCACCACGGCGGCCGCCATGGGTTGCGAGTCCCTGTGCATCGAGCGCGGTCTTCCCGGGCGGACGATTCCCGTGCCCGGGGAGGTCGCTGCCGGCTGCGGTTTGGCGTGGAAGGCGTTGCCTGTCGATGAGGAGCTGCTGCGCGGCGAACTCGCCGCGGCGGGCGTTCCCACTGAGGGCTATACCGTGATTAATATGTGGGAGGTCGTGCGATGATCTACTTGGATAACGCGGCGACGACCATGCACAAGCCGCAGACGGTCATCGATGCCGTGACGCAGGCGATGTGCTCGCTCGGCAATGCTGGGCGCGGTGCCACCTCGGGTGCGCTCGATGCGGCACGTACCATCCACGGCTGCCGCGCCAAGCTTGCGCGCTTGCTGGGCTGCCCGCGTGCTGACCATGTTTGTTTTACGCCCAACTCCACCGCGGCGCTCAACACCGTCATCAATGGCGTGGTGCGCCCCGGCGACCGTGTGGTCACAACGGTGCTCGAGCACAACTCCGTACTGCGTCCGCTCAACCGCCTGGCGGCAGAGCAGGGTGTGACGGTTGAGCATGCGGGCTGTGATACCAACGGCGTGCTCGACTACGACGAGCTCGAGCGGCTTGTCACGCCCGGTACGCGTGCTGTGGTGGTGACGCACGCCTCCAATGTGACCGGCAACGCGGTCGACATTGCGCGCGTGGCTGCCATCGCGCATGCGGCCGGCGCGCTGGTGATCGTCGATGCTTCGCAGTCTGCCGGCACGGCGAAGATTGACATGGATGCCATGGGGCTCGACGTCGTGTGCTTTACCGGTCACAAGGGGCTCATGGGTCCGCAGGGGACCGGCGGCCTGGCCGTGGCGGAGGGCATTGACGTGGCTCCGTGGGCCATGGGCGGCACGGG
>CAJMPE010000026.1 GCA_905215275.1 uncultured bacterium
CCTGGCCGATGGCCTGCGTCGTCGCGGCGTCAAGAGCGCCGTGGCCCTGCGCGAGCCTTCGCTCGGTCCCGTGTTTGGCGTGAAGGGCGGTGCCGCCGGTGGCGGTTGGGCCCAGGTCATCCCCATGGAGGACATCAACCTGCACTTTACCGGCGACTTCCATGCCATCGGCGCCGCCAACAACCTGCTGGCAGCCATGCTCGACAACCATATTCAGCAGGGCAACCAGCTCGGTATCGACGTTAAGCGCATCACCTGGAAGCGCGTTGTCGACATGAACGACCGTCAGCTGCGCCATGTTATCGACGGCATTGGCGGCAAGGCCCAGGGCGTGCCGCGCGAGGATGGCTTCGACATCACTGTTGCCTCCGAGGTCATGGCAATCCTGTGCCTGTCCACGAGCATCAACGACCTCAAGGAGCGCCTGGGCGAGATTGTTGTCGGCTACAGCTATGCCGGCGAGCCCGTCCGCGCCCGCGACCTTAAGGCTCAGGGCGCCATGGCTGCGCTGCTTAAGGATGCGCTCAAGCCCAACCTGGTGCAGACGCTCGAGGGCACGCCCGCTTTTGTCCACGGCGGTCCCTTCGCCAATATCGCCCACGGCTGCAACTCCATCATGGCTACGCGCATGGCCATGCGCTTTGGCGACGTCGCGATTACCGAGGCCGGTTTCGGCGCCGACCTGGGTGCCGAGAAGTTCCTCGACATCAAGTGCCGCATGACGGGCGTTCGCCCCAGCGCCGTCGTGATTGTCGCCACCGCCCGTGCGCTTAAGTACAACGGCGGGGTTGCCAAGGCCGACCTCAACGAGGAGAACCTCGAGGCCCTCAAGGCCGGCATGCCCAACCTGCTGCGCCACGTCGACAACATTCAGAATGTCTACGGTCTGCCCTGCGTGGTCGCCATCAACCGCTTCCCGACGGACACCGAGGCCGAGCTCGAGCTCATCGAGTCCGAGTGCCAGAAGCTCGGTGTCAACGTTAAGCTGTCCGAGGTCTGGGCCAAGGGCGGCGAGGGCGCGCTCGACCTGGCCGATGAGGTCATGCGCCTGATCGAGCAGCCGAGCGAGCTCAAGTTTGCCTACGAGGACGGTGCCGATGTGGCCGACGCCCTCGAGGCCGTTGCCACCAAGGTCTACCGCGCCGACGGCGTTGACTTTACGCCGGCTGCCAAGCGCCAGCTCGCCGAGCTGCGCGAGAACGGCTTTGGCAACCTGCCGGTGTGTGTCGCCAAGACGCAGTACAGCTTTAGCGACAACGCCAAGGCGCTGGGCGCTCCCGAGGGCTTCCGCATCACCGTGCGCGAGCTCAAGGTTTCCGCCGGTGCTCACTTTGTGGTTGCGTTGACCGGCAGCGTTCTGACCATGCCTGGCCTGCCCAAGGTTCCCGCGGCCGAGAACATCGACGTCGACAACGACGGCAACATCACCGGCCTGTTCTAAGCCTGCTGCTCATAGCCGCTTGCCCCGCCCCGCCGCGCCCCATGGCTCGGCGGGGCTTTTTCCTCCGTCCCCAAGGGATCATTTTTTGTGGCGGCAATGTTGCGCAACAAGAATGGAGATTTCTCTCGTACGGTGTAGTTGGAAGAACTGCGCGGGCGCATTGCGGCTGCGGCGAGAGACGGGAGATGCGATGTATTGCACTAAGTGCGGAGCTCAGATACCCGATGGCTCCACGTTTTGCACGAGCTGCGGCGCTCGCGTGGACGGCGTTGAGGACCAGGCGGAGCCTGTGGCGTTTCCGGTAGGGGATGCGCCGGCGTCCGCTCCTGTGGGACAGCAAGCTCCTCAGGGTGTCTCGGCTCATATGGCGGGGCAGCCCCGTTATGAGGAACCTATGACCGAGCCCGCCGAGGCCTCTCAGCCGTTTGTTCCGACGCCGCAGCCAAAGAAACCCAAGCACAAGGGCCGTATCGTCGCGGCCGTTATCGGCGGCGTGGCCGTTGTCGCCATTGTTGCCGCTATCGTGATCGTGCCGCGTATTGGCGCGTCGTCCGAGGTGACTTCGGGCGGCAAGGGCTATGTTGTCTGTGCATGCGAGACTAAAGTGCTGCCCAAGAACAGTAAGGGCAAAAAGCTCAAGAGCTATACCGTCGAGCTGGCGCCAGTGTCCGGCAAGGGCAAGAGCTATACCATAAAGGTCGACGGCGAGGACGGCTTTGCCATGGAGGACTTTGGCGAGCTGCCCGACCAGAAGTACCAGATGACCATCACCTCAGGCAAGGGCAAAAAGAAGAGCACGACCACCATGAAGGTCGACTATACCAAGGAAGGTTCGGACGCCCCCAAGAGCGTTGAGCTCACACAGTCCAAGAAGGAGGCCAAGGCTTCTGCCAAGGCAGCGGTCAAGACGGCAGATGAGCTGTTCACCGACAAGATTCTCGAGTACCAGAAAAAGTACGGCGAGGGCGAGGCTGTCGGGTTCGATGAATATGCGTATGGAGCCCAGGGTGTTGCTTACGCCAAACTTGTTGACTTTGATGGTGACGGCCAAGACGAGCTGCTGATAGAGTATTCCGATGAGCCGGTTGATTTTGAGGATAAGGCTGCCTCTGCGAATCTTGAGGTCTGGGCGTATAAGAACGGCGAGATTGAGAAGGTCTACACGCCTGAGGCGGTTGTGGGCACTCAGCAGGCGTGTGTGACTTTCGGTCCTACTGAATATGCGGGCAAGATTGGATTTGTGCAGTGGTTTGACCATGGAGCGGAAATTAAACAAAGCGACGTCTCTGGCGAAAGTGGCCCTTCTGCTCATGAATGCCAAGTTAAATTCATCGGGTATGATGGTCAATCATTCAAGGCAATGACGGACCTTATTGCTCTGAGGGAATTCAACCCTGACTTTTCTGGCGTTTATGGCGTGTTATTTTCCGATAAGGATTCGGTAAACGAAACCATCGCATCGGTTGCCACGACGCTGGAGCAGCTGAAATCGAAGGACGCTGGCGATGATGCGCAGATGAGTTATGAGGCCGCTACTGCCACGCAGGATGTCAGCTTTACGGCACCGGTGGGCGAGGGCGCGCCTGATCCCGACGTTACGTGCCAGATTTCGGCCACGTGGACCTATCCCCAAGTAAAAGGCCAGGGCGTAGGTGTCGCCAAGTTCAACAAGGATATGATTCAGCTCGTCGCGGATGCGCTTGATGCGAGCAAGCAGGCAACGCCATATGATGAGAACAATCGTGTGACCACGATGTATTACGCTGAGATTGTCTCGATTGATGGCGATATTGCATGCGTGCGTACCTACACCGATAGCTACATTCCTCCGTATCGTTCGGAGCAGGTGACGAGGTCGGCATACTATAACCTCAAGACGGGCGAGCAGGTTTCGCTTGAGGACTCTCTTGCACAGCACGGGCTCTCGTTTGACACCCTCAAGAGCGAGGCCAAGCAAGTGATCGGGGCGGCAAAGCGAGGGGCAGATTCTATAGTTGATGACAGCCTCGAAGACGACGATAACTTTACCGAGGACCATTTCTACTATGACGGCAAGGGTTATATCGTTGTTCTCGATACTGGTTTATTTGACTGCATGGCATGGGGTACACACGATCTGGTGGCGCATCCTTTCGATTCGAGCTATTCCGGCGGTCAAGATGTTACGCCCGATTATCCTCGTGCCACATATGTGCCTAACGAGTAAGGAAAGCTACGGATCGTGAATAGAACAGTCCCCGGTGACGCAAAACGCGGCGCCGCCGGGGACTTTTTAATGCAAATTGGCTCCGAAACAAGCTGTCTGGGCCAGCCGCGCCACGAAAAGCGCCCATCTACTACGTTTACCGGGGTTGGACCGACCATGGAGTGTTTTTTAACAATGCGGCAAGACGTTTACCTGCGGTTTTGTTAACACAAATATGGCTATGGTTGGCACCCTTGGGTTAAACGTAGTAGATGGGCGCATTTTTTGGCGCACAGCCCAAGAAGGGATCATTAGCCGCGCTGGAGGCCGAAGAGTTTGGCGTTGCGCTCGGCGACCATCATGTTGATATCGGCGATTTCCATCTCGCCGTCAATGTAGGGCTGGTAGGTGCCGTACGGATCGCCGGCTCCCAAGCTGCAGCTTCCGCAGTTGTCGCAACTGCCGTTGCCGCAGCCAGCGAGCGCTAGCTTGATGATCTCCTCACGCTCGGCACGCGTCGTGTCCTTGATGAGCTTGCTTTTTGCCATGACATATCCTCGATTCGCTTGTGACCGTCGGCCGCGCATGTCTTGTAAATACCGGCAGGCTTTGCCCATCATAGACTTTTGCGCGGGTAGAATGCATGGATAACTTGATGCTTACAGGCGACGGAAAGGAATCGTTGCATGGACCAGGATAAGACGACCGTAATGGGTGGCTACGGCTCCCCGCGGACGGGCAATGGCGCCGATGAGACCCGCGTCGTGCCGAATCCCGGCTACGCTGCCCCCGATACGACGCAGGCGTCGGCCGATCCCACGCGCGTTGTGAATTACGGAAACGCAGCGCAGGACCCGTATGGCGTCTCGTCGCAGAGTCCCTACGGCAACGCGGCGGCAGACCCTTATGATGACCTGCTGCAGAATCCCATTCCGCAGCCTCAGCAGACGACATATATGCCGCGCACGGCACAGCCTCGCTACGAGTCGCGCGACCGATATGCGCGCGAGCCGTATCGTGAGTATCCCAAGTCCATCCCTCAGTATGGCGAGGACGAGGAGAAGAAGCCTTCGCGTTCGTCGAGCGTGATCAAGAAGATCCTCATCGTGCTGGCGATCTTCTTTGCCTTGTCGGTTGTGTTTGCCATCGTGTCGGGCATGCTCAACAAGCGGGGCGCCACGACTGATACCACGGCCGAGCAGACCGAGACTATCCAGTCCGGCACCGTCGACCTGAGCGATATCCCGGGTCAGTACTGGTCCAACGCCAAGAAGCTCCTCAAGTCGCGCGGGGCCGATCTTTCGAACGCCGTGATTCTGACCGATGACGGCTCGACGTCCGTTGTCGATGCCAATTGGGTCGTGACGTCTGCCTACTATAACGACAACGGTAACCTCGAGATTCAGCTCACGCGCAAGGACGGCTTGTCGGGCAACGCGTCCGGCGACCAGGGCACCACGGACAGCTCGAGCTCCAACACGCTGGAAGACCTGAGCAACAAGGCCCAGGAGCTTGGGGATAAGGCCCAAGAGCTGGGCGACACGGCTCAGAATCTCGGCGATACCGCACAGAACTTGGGCGATATGGCAACGAATGCCTGGGATGCCCTGCAAAACGGCATTTCGGGCGCGCAGGGGAACTAGCGGTCGAGCGGATAGAGCCTTAGCAGTGCAAACAAAAACGGGGCGCAGGATCGCGTGACCGGGCGCGTAGGCGCGTTGGTCGGCGGTCCTGCGTCCCGTTTTGCTGTCGATTACAGCTGCTCGGCCGGACGCTCGGGCGAGCTAAAGCCGGAGTCAAATGTGACGACGCACGAGGCATCGGGCCGGCGCTCGTGCACGATGCGCGTGACGAGCTCCAGCAGCTCCTCGTCGGATATGTCAAAGCCGTCGGGACGCACCAGGTCAAACGAAACGAACCCGTCGTGCTCGTGCAGGTCATGGATGGAGAGCGTGGGGTCGATTTGCGCTATGCCGCGCTTGACCCAGCCGCGCAGGTCGTCGCCGGTGGTGGCGATGGGGTCGCAGTGTAGCGTGATACCGATGCCCATCTGCCGTTTGATATCGTGCTCGATGGTGTCCAGGATCTCGTGATGTTCAAACGCATCGCCCTCGCCGGGCATTTCCACGTGTGCGCTGGCAAACTGGCGGCCGGGACCGTAGTCGTGCACCATGAGGTCGTGCGTGCCTAGGACCTGCGGATACGACATGATCTTGTCGCGGATTGCCTGGACGAGCTTGGGGTCGGGCGCTTGCCCCAACAGCGGGCTGATGGCGTCGCGCACCAGGCCCATGCCGCTGATGCAGATGAAGATGCCCACGCCCAGGCCCGCCCAGCCATCGAGGTCAAAGCCGGTCGCTTGCGAAATAAGCGCTGCGGCCAGGACCGAGGCCGAGGTAATGACGTCGTTTTTGGAATCCTGCGCCGTGGCGATAAGCGTCTCGGAATCGATGCGGTTGCCCAGCGTGCGGTTGAACGCCGCCATCCAAAACTTGACGAGCATGGACAGGACAAGGGCTGCCATGGAGAGCGCCGAATACGCGGTGGGGGAGGGCTTGATGATCTTGGTGACCGACTCCAGGATCAGGTTGATGCCGACGGCGCAAACGAGAACGGCGACAAACAAGCCGGCGAGGTACTCGTAGCGGCCGTGACCATAAGGGTGCCCCTCGTCGGCCGGGCGGCTGGCAAGGCGGAATCCGAGCAGGCTCACGATGTTGCTCGAGGCGTCGGAAAGGTTGTTGAAGGCGTCGGCGATAAGCGAGACGGAGCCCGCGAGCAGACCGGCTATGCCCTTGGCCAGGCACAGTGTGATGTTGAGGCCAATGCAGATGAGGCTTGCGGCAAAACCCGCGTTGGTGCGGCAGGAGGCATCGACCGGCTCGCTTTCGCTGCCGGGAACAAGCGTATGTACCAGCCGATTTACAAATAGCATGGCGTATCTCCTCGCATTCTTATTAAGGGGATAGTGTAGCTCGCGCAGGCGCAACGTGTACCGATGTTCAGAAAATGCAGCAATGGTCTGCCGGCGCTAACGGGCGCGAGGCGGAGGGGGGCGACTGCCCGCGCGCCTTCGAGTTCACTGCGCCTTCCCGTCCGACCGAGTGCTCCATTTTGGGCCACATGGGTATGGGCACGCGCCGATTTGCTCGACATACTTAATGTCGACAGCCCTGTGCAAAGGAGGACGTTTCCATGGACGAGATGTTTGCCATTAAATGTCAAAACTGCGGCGGTCCTATGTACTCACACCAGGCAAAGCGCAGCTTTGAGTGCGCTTATTGCGAAACGGTTATTCCGTGGCAAGCGGACGCCGGGGAGCCCAAGAGCGCCCTAGGTATCCGTCATACGCCGCTGACGGTGGTTGACGGGCTGCTCAAGCTCACGCACGTCTCGCAGCTCGAGCGCCCAGAGGACCCGGACTGGTATTTCTTCAATGCGCACTGGCGCAACCAGTCGGTTCTGGAGCATCTGCTGTGGGAGGACCGCGGCACGGCGCAGGAGTTCCAAGAGGCGACGCACGTGAGCATTCCCTGTCCCTTCTGCGGCGCGTCCTTTGAGGGGTCATCGACCCAGCGCGTGTTTGAGTGCCCGTCCTGCGGCAACAAGATTGGCGTGGCCGACCTGCTCAAGCCCGGTACGTTTAGCAAACGCCTGACCATGGGCGTGGGTGCCGAATACGTTCCCGAACAGGGCGTCCCCTGTGAGATATCGCCGCAGCAGGCACGTGCCAACGCGCTGCAGCTGGTGCGTCAGTATCCCGATGCCTTTGCCGGGCACGATGTAGAAGATGCGATCCAAAACGACATGATGCTCTTCTATTTCCCCATGGCGTTGGCGGACCTGCGCATGATGGCGTCCTTCCCGGGCAAAGGGCTGAGCAAGGAGACCCTGGTGTACTACGAGGTGCTCGACTGGGCGTATCCGCGGGCAAACTACCTGGACGTTCGTCTTATGGGCATTTTGGAGCCGTGGGATTTTGGCAAGGTGGGACCGTTCGATCCCGCTATGCAGGAAGGCGACTTCCGCGTCGTTTCCGTCGATGCGTCCACTAAGGACCAGGTGGTTATTGATAAGCTGGCGCTCGACGTTGCAGGCAACGATGCCGAGGCGGTGCTGGGGCTCAATAAAAAGAGCATCCGCGCCTGGGCGCGCAAGGTCCGCAAGCACAAGGACGGCCTGGTGATGGTACCGGTCTACTTTGTCGATCGTCCGGCGACGGACGGCCGCGATGGCGAGCAGGTGCGCATTGCCGTGAACGGCCAGACGGGTCGCGCGGCCGCGGTGGTGTTTAGCGACAAACGCGAGACGCATGTGGTGGCACCGCTCAATCCCAACGTGATGCTGTCGAGCGAAAGCACCGTGCACGCCACGCCCATCGAGGTCAAATACGTTAAATCGCCCTTCCTATACCAGATCGTACGCCGAGGAGGCGGCGAGCAGCCGCGTCAGGCGGCGGCAGCCGCCGAGGGTTCCTACCGAGAGGAAAAGCCCAAACGCAAGGGATTGTTTGGCGCGATATTTGGTAAGTAGGGGAGTGGCGCTGGTTAGTCTTATGACGCGATAGCTAGGGGTGCGGGGCAGTTTGCAGAAGCGCGAGCTGCCCCGTTTTTGTGCGGCGAGACATGGCGTCCGAGCTGCCGTAGAGACTTAGCTAAATGGCTATTTAGAAGAACAGTGCGAAGCGGTTGCCAATCACGAAAAAGGCCTCGCTGTCGAGCTTTCCTCGCTATGCGATTTAGTGAAAGTAAAAGCCGATTACAATGAGGCTGACTTTGATACCTACGTTTCAACAGAGTCTCTGCTCCCTGGCAAGAAGGGTAGGCAGGCACCGTCGTCCCTGCCCCAAACCGGAAAAGTTACGGTCTACAAGGCCGGGGACATTCTGGTTTCGAACATTCGCCCATACTTTAAAAAAATTTGGTATGCAGACCGAACTGGAACCTGCTCGGGTGATGTCCTAGTGTTTAGAGCCAAGCAGCCGGAGCAGTCCGGTTACCTCTATTCATGCATGCGCAGCGATGCTTTCTTCGATTACGTCATGAAGGGCGCAAAGGGCACAAAGATGCCAAGAGGGGACAAAAAGCAGATGCTCACTTATAAAGTTGCGAGTAATCCAAGTGGAGCAACCGTTGATTTTATTGAATCAGCGCTTAGCCAAGCATCAAGCTCAAGTAAAGAGAACCATCGTCTTGCCGCTCTTCGTGACAATCTCCTCCCTAAATTAATGTCAGGAGAAATCGACGTCTCGAAGGTCGATCTCAAGCAGCTAAATAGCCATTTACTTCACTATGTATAACGCGCCGTCCACACTGTGGCTATCGTACTCGACGAAAGGAGCAGCGTGGAAACCGTTATCAATACCGTGCTTTCGGAAATGCAGGGCCTTCTCGACCCACACCAGCTCAAGCATCTAGCCATCACACTTAGGCAAACGCTTGGACCAAAACAGGCAGAGCCAGGGCAAGACCTGCTCTCGCTATTTCTCACCGCTAAAGAAGTTGAGGGATGCTCGCCTAAAACTATTGCATACTATGAGGCAACTTTGCGGCATATGAACGCGGCACTTGCTAAGTCCTATACGCAGATCGAAAGTGATGACCTGCGACGCTATCTCAATGATTACGAGATGGCTCGCGGTTCCAGTAAAGTCACAATCGATAATATACGTCGCATCATGTCGAGCTTCTTTTCGTGGCTTGAGGATGAAGACTATATTGTTAAAAGCCCTGTAAGGCGTATTCGCCGCGTCAAAACTGCTCAAATAACCAAAGAGGTGTTAAGTGACGAGGAGCTGGAGATCTTGCGAGATGCATGCGAATCCAAGCGGGACCTTGCCATCGTTGATCTTCTCTCTTCGACCGGCATGCGCATTGGCGAGCTTGTGCGACTCGACAGGAAGGACGTCAATTTGCACGAGCGCGAATGCCTTGTAATGGGAAAGGGAAATAAACAGCGCCCTGTTTACTTCGACGCGCGCGCCAAGTTGCATCTCACGGAATATCTTGCGAGCCGTGCCGACAAGAGTCCTGCGCTTTTTGTCGCACTCGATTCCTCAGCTCGACGTATTACGGTTGGGAACATAGAGCTCCGCTTGCGTGACCTAGGCAGAAGCGCTGGCATTAATCGCGTTCATCCGCATAAGTTTCGCCGTACGCTTGCTACCCATGCTATTGACAAAGGAATGCCCATAGAGCAGGTGCAAAAGCTGCTAGGCCATGCGAAAATAGACACCACCATGCATTACGCCATGGTAAACCAGAACAATGTAAAGGCTTCGCATAGGAAGTATTTGGAATGATTGCCGAAAGTGAAGAAGTATGCGTTGAGGATCTTATTGATGAGATTGCAATGGGACCCTTCGGCTCAAATATTAAGACTGATTGCTTTGTCAACTCCGGTATTCCGGTATTTAATGGATCGAATCTAACTGGCTTTGAGACGAACGACACTGCGCTGCGCTATGTCACTCCAGAAAAAGCAAATTCCCTGGGCAACGCATTGGCCTCGCGTGGCGATATCGTAATAACACACCGTGGAACGTTGGGCCAAGTCGCGATGGTCCCCTATGACTCCAAGTATCCTCGCTACGTCATTTCGCAAAGCCAATTTCGCATTCGCTGTAATGACAAGGTGCTACCGAAATTTTTTGTCTACTATTTTCATACTCGAGAGGGGCAATGGCGGTTACTTTCGAATAAAACGCAAACTGGCGTTCCGGCGTTGGGGCGTCCAACGAGTACTTTTCGCAAGCTGTCAATGCCATTGCCCACTTTTGAGAAGCAAGCAAAAATCGTTCAGGTGATTGATACCATCCAAGAGAAAATCAAGAATAACACAAAGCTAAATGGCTATTTAGCTGCTTGAGATCGACCTTTGAGACGTCGATTTCTCCTGACATGAGTTTAGGGAGAAGGGCGTCGCGGAGTGCGGCAAGCAGTTCATTTTCAATTGCATTGGCGCAAATCGCTGAATAGTATGGCTGAAGCTGGTCGTCAAAAGCGTGCAGGCTTTCTTTTGGAGGAATCGGAACCGGAAGGGCATTAAGAATCTTTGTGGTCATACTAGGAACGGCTGAACCAGAATTCATGGATGCCAAATCGAGTCGCTTGATGAACTGATATGCGTACTTTGCAACGTTGGGGCTTTTAGGCACTGCATAGAACATCGTGTCTACCGTCCAAAACTTTTTACTAACATACATGACATTATTCAACGAACCCTTTCTTGGAATCAGGACAGATTCGCCACTATAGAGGAAGCGATCGACGGAACGCATATAGCCACCGGAGCCATAAACGGGGATATTTCCATCATTAAGTTTTTTGTGATCCTTGCCATACCTGATCTCAAGTAGATCTTCCAGCGTGCCCATTGGCCACCCTGCAGCTTGTTCGCCAGCCGTATAGTTCGAATACAGAACGTCGCACGCCTTTACTAAATAGCCATTTAGGTTAGCGTTGGCTTCGATTTTTTTTGTTAGAAGTTCAGCTATTAACGCTATTTTTCTCTGCTGTTCAATATCTGGCAATTCGAGCCTAATTCTTTTGAAATTCTTTGTTGGCTGGGCTAAGGCTGGTACTCCCGTTTGATTTGCAAATGCAAGAAGCTTGCCTCGTCCCTCTCTGGTGTGAAAATAGAAAACGAGATATGGAACATATACTTTTGAAGTGTCGAAGGTCACCTTAAACTGCCGTTGAGAGCACAAATATTCTTCGTAGGCAGAATCCTCTGGGATATAGGCGATTTGTCCGAGTGTGCCGCTGATTGTGACAACTACATCACCTCTTTTAGCAATTGAACGCGAGAGTGACCTCGCTTTTTCTTCAGTAACAAACTTCGTAAGGTTGTCTGTAACCTTAAATCCCTTTAGATTTGCGCCATCAATAATGGGGAAACCAGATGGGACAAAACAAGATACCTTTAGATTTGAACCAAAAGGTCCTGCTGCAATATCGGTGATTACATCGGAAAGAACGATCTCAGAATCCATACCCAATCGCCTCCAAGTTCTTCTTAATTTGCTCCTGCAAGCGGTTGGACTCTTCAAAGCACTTTGAAATCTCGCTGGTCAGGCGTGCCATCTTCTCTTCAAATGGTTCGCCGTCGTCTTCGGTTTCGGCAATGCCTACGTAGCGGCCGGGTGTCAGAATGAAATCTTGTTTAGCGATTTCGTCTAAATCAGCTATAGCGCTGAAGCCTTTCTCGGGTTCGAGCTCGCCCTTACGGAAGGCGTCGAAAGCGCCCGCGACCTTGTTGATGTCCTCTTCGGCAAACTCGCGCAGCTTGCGCGTCACCATCGTTCCCATCTCGCGTGCGTCGATGAACAATGTCTTTCCTGGTTGAGCCTTTTTCTTATTCAGAATCCACAGGCATACGGGAATTTGGGTGCTGTAGAACAGCTGCCCCGGCATGGCTACAATGCCCTCGACCAGATCGTCCTCTACGATAGCGCGTCGAATATCGCCCTCGCCGCTCGTCTGGCTCGAAAGCGACCCGTTTGCCAATACGAGGCCAATCTTGCCCGTGCCGTTAAGATGCCAAATCATATGCTGCATCCAAGCGAAGTTAGCGTTGCCCGTGGGCGGCATGCCGTACTTCCAACGTACGTCTTCCTGCAGCGCTTCGCCGCCCCAGTTCTTGAGGTTGAAGGGTGGGTTTGCCAACACATAGTCAAACTTTTCATTCTTGTGCTGGTCGGCGCTGAAGGTGTCTGCATAGTTGCCCAAATCGGCCTCGATGCCGCGAATACCGAGGTTCATCTTTGCGAGCTTCCACGTGGTAGGGTTGCTCTCCTGGCCAAAGATGGTGATGTCCTGTACCACGTTGCCGCCATGGTGCTCGACGAAGGCGGCGGACTGCACGAACATGCCTCCGCTGCCGCAGCAGGGGTCGTACACGCGACCGTGGAAAGGCTGGAGGATTTCAACCAGCGTGCGCACGATGCACGACGGCGTATAGAACTCGCCGGCGTTTTTGCCCTCCATTGATGCGAATTTCTGCAGGCAATATTCGTATGCGCGCCCTAACAGGTCTTTCTCGCTCTCGTTATCGGTCATTTGTACGTTTGTGAATAAGTCAACGACGTCGCCCAAGCGCCTCTTGTCTAGTTCGGGACGAGCGAAGTTCTTGGGCAGCACGTCTTTGAGCTTGTCGTTCTCGCGCTCGATGGCGCGCATGGCATTGTCGATGATCTGGCCAACTTCGGGCGTATGCGCCGCCTGTGAGATGTTCGCCCAACGTGCTTCTTCGGGAACGAAGAAGACATTCTGCTCCATGTAGCAGTCACGATCTTCCTCGTCGCCGTAACCCTCTGCGACGAGCTCTAGGTAACGTTCGTCGAAACGGTCCGAGAGATACTTCAGGAAAATGAGGCCTAATACGACGTTTTTGTACTCGGCAGCGTCCAAGTTGCCACGCAGCACATCTGCAGCGTTCCACAGTTGATCCTCAAAGCCAACGTCGGCAGTGTTCTTCTTGGTGTCCTTAGCTTTGCTTTTAGCCATGCTGTTTTAGCTCCCTATGCTGCATTGTCGGCCCAGAGTTCGCACTGATCCATCACGGTGGCCAGTGCCGACTCCATGCCCTCTGGCGGATACTTATGATGTTTGAGCAGACGCTTAATTGCAACACGCATAGCAGCGCGTGCACTTTGCTTCTTCTGCCAATCGACCGTGCGCATTTCGCGCATCTTCGCAGCGAGCTCTTGCGTGATAGCGACCAGCTCGTCATTTCTTTCGCGATAGTAGTCGGCGACTGCCTGCGGTTGTGTTAGCGCCTCGTAAAACGCAAACTCCTCTTCGCTAAGCCCAAGCGCCTTTGCCTTTTGGTTTTCGGAAAACATCTCTTTCGCCATCTTGAGCATTTCTTCGAATACCTCAGCGTTTGTGAGCTGCCCGTTGAGATAGCCATTTACCATGCTTTGCATGAGTTCCGAGTACTTTTTTGCCTGCGTTATGCTCTTTCTGCGGTAGCCCTTAATCTGGTCGTCGATGAGTTTTTTCAACAGCTCGTAAGCCAGGTTCCTCTCTTTCATACGCGAGAGGCTCCACAGAAACTTGGGATCAAAAATCGAAACCGTTTCGTCTTCCACCTTAAACAAGTCTATTACGCCGTCGGTATGGACGATGTTCTGTTCGAGTAGTGCATTGATGCGGTCATTTACCTGCTTAAGGGTAAGTTTGCCTCCGTTTTTGCTGCGGGTGCCGCCCTGCTCGGTGAGCTGAAGGATAAGCTCTCGAACAACCTGGAAATAGCCAGCCTCGATGCGCTGCATGTCTGTTGCGCGACTTTTGGCGAGTCCATAGGCTTTGAGCATGACTCCTGCCTGCTCAACAAAGTCGCGGGTGATATCTTCGTCGCCGGGTGCAAGGATATGATTTACTCCACCCGTTATGAGTTCGCTTCGACGTGCGGCGGACTCGGTGCTCATGAATTCCGAATAATCGTAACCAAACATTTTGTCGCGGCAGACTGCCAGTTTTTCCAAGAACTTAGGATAGGCGGTTTTCCCGATATCCATGTCGCCGTATTTCTTTTGGTCGCGCTTGGTGTAGTCCTTCATGGCGCGTTTAAGGGCGTTAGCTATGCCTACGTAGTCAACAACCAGTCCGCCAACCTTGTCTTTATATACTCGGTTTACGCGTGCGATTGCCTGCATCAGGTTATATCCGCGCATGGGTTTATACACATACATAGTGGCAAGGCTCGGCACGTCAAAACCGGTGAGCCACATGTCTACGACGATTACGATTTTGAGCGGGTCGGCGTCATCCTTAAACCGCTTCGCCATCTCCTTAACATGGGCCTTATTGCCTACGACGTCAAACCACCACTCGGGGTCCTGATTGCCCATGGTCATGACAACGCCGAGCTTGCCCTCGTCCTTCCAAGAGGGTCGCAGCTCGCATATACGTTGATATATAGCCATGGCGGCGGGGCGCGAATACGCAACGATCATTGCCTTGCCGGTGAGTTCGTGCGCACGGTTGGTCTCATAGTGCTCTACGATGTCCTGACATAGGGCATCGATGACTTCGGGTGCACCTAGAACGGCGTCCAGATTTGCAAAGTTGCGCTTGCTTGCGTCAATGGTTTCGGCGTTAGCCTGCTCGGTGAGCTTTTCGTACTCATCGTCAACTTTTGCAAGGATACCCTGATCCAGCTTGAGTGCGACGACGCGGCTCTCGTAGAACACGGGTCGAGTTGCGTCGTCCTCTACTGCCTGAGTCATGTCGTAGACGTCAATATAATCGCCGAAAACCTCGCGAGTCGATCGATCTTCGGCAGAAATAGGGGTACCGGTAAAGCCGATGAAAGTCGCATTCGGAAGGGCGCGGCGGATGAGCAACGCGGTGCCCGTGTGCTTCTTGCCGTCACGGTCGTATTTCTCCTCGAACCCGTACTGCCCGCGGTGCGCTTCATCCACCATCACGACGACGTTCTTGCGCTCGGAGAGGGCGATGGCCTCCTCCTCGAATTTCTGCATAGTGGTGAAAATGATGCCGTTGGCGCGGCGGCTCGAGATCTGCTGCGCAAGATCGGCGCGGCTCTGCGCCTGAACGGGCGTCTGGCGCAGGAAATCTGAGCATCTGGAGAACTGCGCGAACAGTTGCGAGTCGAGGTCGTTGCGGTCGGTAATCACCACGATGGTCGGGCTGTCGAGTTTCTCTTCGAGCAGATGGGCAAGGAAAACCATCGAAAGCGACTTGCCCGAGCCCTGCGTGTGCCAAAAGACGCCGCCCTTGCCGTCGCCGCCGATGGCCTCATGCACGCTCTCGAGCGCTTTGTTCACCGCGAAGTACTGATGGTATCCCGCGAGGATTTTCGCGTCCTCGGAGAACAGAATGAA
>CAJMPE010000027.1 GCA_905215275.1 uncultured bacterium
CCCCAGTTTGTTCGCGATATCGACCGAGCGAACAGGATTCTCGGTCGTTCCACCCAGCATGACGATAGCCTCAAGATAATCCTCATGCGACATGGAGACTTTTTCCATTCTCATCCTCCAATCAGCGCCTTCCCCATGGTACCACAGTGAAGGCGGAAACGGGGAAGGTCTTAGCCGCAGTTAACTTTAGTAATACCGATAGTACGCCGCGCAGCTGCCTTCGGAGCTCACCATGCACGGGCCGACGGGGTGTTCGGGCGTGCAGGTGCGGCCAAAGAGCGGGCAGTCGCTCGGCGTGATGGCCCCGCGCAGCACGTCGCCGCAGCGGCACCCGCGCGGCTCGACCGTCGCCTCAACGGGCGCATCAAAGCGGGCGCGCGCATCAAAGCGCGAGAACTCAGGTCGGATGGAAAGACCCGAGCTGGCAATCGGTCCCAGTCCGCGCCACGTGGTGTCGCACGGCTCAAATACCTGCTCGACCAGCTGGCGCGCTACGGGGTTGCCGTCTGCATTGACGCCACGGCGGTAGGCGTTGCCAATCGCGGGCCTGTCCTCGACAACCATCTGGACCAGCATGCAGATGCCCTGCAAGATATCGACCGGCTCAAACCCGGTAACTACGCCGGGGGTATCGAACTCGTCGACCAAAAAGCTAAAGGGCGCCAAGCCCGTGATGGTAGCGACGTGACCGGGCAGGATAAAGCCGTCGATGGTCGTCTCGGGGTCGTTAGAGATCGCACGCAGAGCCGGCGGCGTGGTCTTGTGAGCACAGTAGACCGAGAAGTTCTGGAGCCCGCGCGCGTCGGCCTCCAGGATAGCGGCGGCAATGGTGGGCGTTGTGGTCTCAAAGCCGACGCCCATAAAGATGACCGGGCGTTCGGGATTTTGCTCGGCAATGTCGAGTGCGTCGAGCGGAGAGTAGACGATGCGGATGTCGCGCCCCGCCGCCTTTTGCGCGGCAAGCGAGGTGGACGATCCGGGCACACGCATCATGTCGCCAAAGGTGGTTATGATGGCGCCGTCCATGTTGGAAAGCGCGATTGCGTGATCGATGTCGCGGTTGGCGGTGACGCAAACGGGGCACCCCGGGCCGCTTAGCAGTTTGAGTCCCGTCGGCATAATGGAGCGAAAGCCATAGCGGCCAATGCTCACGGTATGCGTGCCGCAGACTTCCATAAGGTTGATGCTGCGGTTGCCGACAAGCCCATGAATACGATCGATGAGCTCGCGAGCCAGCTTGGGGTCGCGAAATGCCGAAAAGTCGATACCGGAGCGAACCGGCTGTGCCGCCGCCACTAGTACGCCTCGGCCGGGTTGGTGGCAAGCTGGTCCTCTTCGGCCAGCTCGGTCATGGTATTGACGAGCTCGAGTGTCTCTTGGGCTTCCTGCTCGTCGACAATCTGGATGCCAAAGCCGGCGTGCACGAGAATATAGTCGCCAACCTGTGCCGTCGGCACGAGGCGCAGCGAAACGGGGCGCTCGATGCCCATCATGTCGACGGTCGCCTTAAGGTCGTCGTCGCGTTTAACCACTTTACCGGGAACGGCAAGGCACATAATGTTCCCCTTTTATACGTTTTGCGCTGGATAGGCGCCTAATTACCCATCAGTTGATGGTAGCGCTCGCGGGAGTCGCGAGCAAACGCGTTACACCTGTGAGACGGCGGCGCGCAGGCTGGCAAAACAGCCTATCGCAACGCCGTCTGCGCGAGGCGAGCACGAGCGATGGCGGCCTGACCGTAGGCGATGCAGCCGTCGTTGACGGGCACAGCATGGGGGACCAAGACGGCAAGACCGGCGTCTTTGAGCTCGTGGGTAAGGAGCTGAAGCAAAAGCCGGTTCATGAACACACCGCCCGAGAGCGCGACGGTATCGAGGCCTTCGCGCTCACAGATCTTGCACGCGACGTGGGTCGTAGCGTGCGTAATGGCGATGTGAAACCCGAGCGCGAGCCTGTCGGCCGGCGTGCCTGCCTCGATTCCATTCAGAAGAGCTTCGATGAGCGGTTGGGGGTCCAGGATGGGGGAGTCGGCGGCAGACGTGAATACGCCTGTATGATTGCCGTCGAGACGAACGGGCTTGCCGCCGAGTGCGCGCCAGGCGGCGGCTTCGAGTTCGATGGCGGGTTCGCCTTCGTAGGTTGCCTGCCCGCAAATGCCCAAAACTGCAGCGGCGGCGTCAAAGAGACGCCCCATACTGCTCGTGCGTGGGCTGTTGATGTTCCGCTCGATCATCGTAGCCGTGATGCTGCGCGTTTGCTCGTCGAGGGTGCCCAATAGCCCCGCGGCACCCGGGTGCTCGAGCAGGCCGAGCTCGCTCAGCAGGGCAAAGGCATTGCGCCGGGCATCGCGCACGGATGCGGCACCGCCTGGCAGCGCCCAGGTGCGCAGGTGGGCGGCGCGTTCAAAATCGGCAAGGCCGGCGACAAGGAACTCGCCGCCCCATATGGTGCCGTCGGTGCCGGCACCCGTACCATCGAAGGCAATGCCGAGCACGCGCGCGTCGATTGTAAGCTGGCCCGCGGCAATAGCCTCGGCTATTACGCTCGCGATATGCGCATGATGGTGCTGCACCTCGACGAGCGGCAGATTGCATTTTCGCGCCTGCTCGCGCGCCCACTGACTCGATAGGTAGCTGGGGTGCAAGTCGCAGGCCAGCGCGGCGGGCGTCAAGTCGAAGAGATCTTCCAAGCGCGTGCGCGCGGCGTTCCAGGCATCGAAGGTCTCGCCGTTTTCGACATCGCCAATATGCTGCGACACAAAACAGGCCGCCTCGCCGTTCGCATCTTCGCGTGTGAATGCGATCGTTGCCTTTTGCTGTGGGCCGCAGGCGAGCACGCAGGACGGAGCGCCGTCGAGTGCCGGCAGCGGCAACGGCCGAGGCGCATATCCGCGAGCGCGGCGCACGGGCATAACGACCCCACCGACCACGCGTACCACGGAGTCGTCGTAGCGTGAGAGAATCGCACGGTCGTTACCGAGCAGCGCATCGGCAATGCCGGCGGCAACGAGGTGTTCCCAGGCAAGGTCGTCGTCAGTTTCGATAGGTTCCTCGCTCAGGTTTCCGCTGGTCATGACCAGCGCGTGCATGTCATGCGACGCGGCAGCTGCAAGCAGCAGATGCTGAAGCGGTGTATAGGGGAGCATGACGCCGAGCTCGGGTAGATCGTGCGCGACGGATGGCGCGAGTGTAAGGGCGTCGGGGGAATCTCCCTCGCCAACAGCACGCCGGCGCAACAGCACGATGGGGCGGATGCTACCGGTTAGCAGGCCGCGCTCGGCATCATCGACATGGCACAGGCATTCAGTATCGGCAAGGCTGCGCACCATAACGGCAAGCGGCTTGTTGCTGCGGCGCTTGCGACGGCGCAGCTCGACCACCGCCCGCTCATTGGCGGCGTTGCAGGCCAGATGGAATCCGCCCAGGCCCTTGATGGCGACAATACCGCCGCTGGCCAGCAGCTCGACACAGCGGTCAATAATGGCATCGCTGGTTTCGCGCGTGCTGCCGACGGCTGGCGTCGCCCCCGAGCCTTCGAGCTCCATGTCGCCCGCCGCCTCGCGCCAGGTAATATGTGGCCCGCAGTCAAAGCAGGCATCGGGCTGCGCATGAAAGCGCCGGTCAAGCGGGTCGCCATATTCTGCGGCACACTCGGGGCACATGGGAAAGCAATCCATCGACGTGGCCGCTCGGTCATAAGGCAGCGACCGGATGATGGTAAACCGCGGCCCGCAGTTGGTGCAGTTGATAAAGGGGTAGTGATAGCGTCGGTCGGCGGGGTCGAACAGTTCGCGCAGGCAGTCGTCACAGGTGGCGATATCGGGGGAGATGAGCGTCGTGTGCATGGTCTGATCCTGCGACGCTACGATACGAAATACCTGCTCATCGTCGGTATCCCAAGCGTCGGGCTCCAGGTCTGCAACAGCGACATGCTCAACGCGGGCCGCGGCAGGCGCGTGCTCCGACAGCGCGGCGACAAAGCCGTCGAGTGCCTCGACCGAAGCATGCGCCTCGATGTGCACGCCATCGCCCGCGTTGAGCACCCAGCCGCAAATGCCATGCGCCATAGCCTCGCGATACACAAACGGCCGCATGCCAACGCCCTGCACAATGCCCGTCACATGAATATGCACATGCCGCATGTGACCCTCCTTCATCGAAACCTGTCCCTTTATGGCAGGTGCGCTGCGGGAAATCCCGTTACAGCCCCAAGCTCTGCTTGGTGGCGGCGCAGGTGAGCTCGCCGTGCTTAACGCCGCGCAGCCCCAGCAACCGGTCCGCCAGCTCGTAGACGCGTTTGCCGCGACCCTTGAGGGCCAGAATCTCCAGGCAGTTGTGGTGGTCCAGATGCACGTGCATGGTCGAGACAATCTCGTCGGTGTAGTCGTGCTGCACCTCGTCCAGACGGCGCGTCAGATCGCCGGTATGGTGGTCATAGATCATGGTGAGCGAACCGATGACCTGCTCGTCGGGCGTGCGCATCTGCTCCTTGGCGATCGAGGCGCGAATCAGATCGCGTACGGCCTCGGAACGGTTGGCCACGTCACCGCGGCGCGCGATCTGCTCGTCAAAGCGGCGCAGCAGGTCGTCGGGCGCGGTGACCGAAAAGCGGACCAGCTCGGAGCTGGAGCCGCTGCAACGGCAGCTCGCATCGTCGTCCGCACCGTAAGCGTGCGCGTGCGCGTGCTCGTGCTCGGCCACGTTACACCAGTTTCACAGAGCCGACGGAGTTATGATCTGCCTCGATGGCCTCCTCGTAGCCCTCGAGCGCATCGTGCGCCTCGTGCAGCGCAGACATGGCGGCCTCGAGCTTGGCACCAATGCGCTCCATGTCAAAGTTCTCGGTCGCATGCAGCAGCTGATGGCTCCACTCGTGAGCGAGCTCAATAGTGTCGTCGACCTGCTTGACGCTCATGGCAAGCTGGCTCATGTTCATTCCGACGTCATGCATGGGAATCTCCTTTTGTACGGGGCGATATGGTGGTTCAGATTCTACTACGCCCGCCTTGGGCGCCGCCGCATAAGAAAACGGGCGCGAGTCCGTCTGACCCGCACCCGTTCACTGGGGGCTGTTTGTGTCTACCATACTATCCGTGGTCGCGGGCGCAGCGCCCGGCTCTCCGGTGAGCGGCGCAAAACCGTTCATGGACGGCAGCGCATGACCGGCGTATTACAGATGTTTCTTCAGCAGTGCCTGAAGCCTTGCCTTGGGTAAGGCACCGACCGAGCGGTCGACCTCCTCGCCGTTCTTAAAGACGATTAGCGTGGGGATGCTCATGACGCCAAACTTCATGGCCAGGTCCTGGTTGTCGTCGACGTTGCACTTGGCCACAGCCAGCTTGCCGGCCAGCTCGTCGGCAACCTCGTCTACGATGGGCGAGAGCGAGCGGCAGGGGCCGCACCACGGGGCCCAAAAATCAACCAGTACGGGCAGGCTATCGTTGACGACAGCGTTGAAGTTCTCGGGGGTAATCTGCTTGATGTCAGCCATGGTGACCTCCATAATGCGACGCGGCTCGGCCGCGTAAAACTCAGTACGACCGTGCTTATACCCAGCGGCTCGTAAAGCAACCACTCGCGGGCGGCTCTTTTATATAATGGTGGGCACGCAAACGATTGGAGAGCGCATGCCCACGTCACAAAGCCAGAAAAAAGAAGCCATCGCTCAGGCGACCGAGCAGGAGCTCGCATCGCTCGCCGGCCGTGGCGTGCGTATCGCGGGCAACGCGTGCTCGCCGATCGTGCTGGTCAAAGGCGATTTGGATGAAGCCGAGTGCTCGGGCGGCGAGCTGGCTGCCGGCGCGGATGGCGCCGCGTTGCGCAAGGCTCTCGGCGCCATCGGATATGCCCCCGAGGATTTTTGCGTGCTGGCAAGCGTCGCCGGCGCGGGCGACGGAGCGGTCGCGCCGGGCGAGGCCCTGACGTGCGACCTGTTCCGCGAGGCGCTGGAGACCTTGGACCCCGAGGCGGTGCTGCTGCTGGACAACAGTGCGGCCGATGTCATGCGCGAGACCTATGCCGATATGCTTGTGGCAATTGATGACTTTGACACCGCCATGCTTAAGCCCGGCCTGGTCGCCCATGTGCAGGGGCGCCGCGTGCTGGCGCTCGACGGTTTTGAGGCGGCGCTCACCGACAAGGCCGCCAAGCAGCGCATGTGGGCCTACATTAAGCAGCTGACCCCGGCGGCCGCACCGCTGTAGCGAGGCTGGCGGCAGCCCCTACATCACGGCGCGCAGCTCAAACCGGTCGCCATTAATGCGGAACTGGCAGTTGCCGTTCATGCGCTCGACGGCAAGCATAATGCTCTTGGTGCCAAAGCCGTGCCCAGTGTGCTGAGCCACGGGCATGCCATCGACCATGTGCGGCGCACGGCCAAACGTGTTGGAAACCAGCAGTAGAAGATGACCGTCTTCGTAGCGAAGGTCCAGGTCGACAAACCGCTTGCCCTCGGGGGCGGCGCTCGCCGCGGCGATGGCATTGTCCAGGGCGTTCGATACCACACTGAACAGATCGACATCGCCCACGTGGACGGTTTCGGGTACGGTGGCGCGCAGGTCGGCGGTGATGCCGTGCGCGTTGATGTCCGCGGAAAGCGACGAGAGCGCAATGTTGACCGTTTCGTTGGCGCAGTAGCGGCGCACGGCGGTGCGGTCGTTGGTCTCGCAGAGCGCGTCGATGCGCTCGAGTGCCTCATCGGTGTGACCCTCTTCGATCAGGGCCGCTAGACCGCGCAGGTAGTGGCGCATGTCGTGACGGAGAACCGAGAGCTCGCGTCCGGACTGGCGCCAGGCTTCGAGCTCTTTGATGGCCGCGCTGTCGCGGGTCGCGAGCATCCAGCGCTCGCGCTCGGCGATTTCCTTTGCCTCGTATTCGCGAAGGTAGACGGCAAGAAACATAAGGTAGAAGGCGCAGAGGGCGAACGCCAAAAACTCAACGGTTACCACCGAGCCCGAGTGGAAGAGCGTGGTATAGACGTTGGTGGCGTAGTCGAAGATGTAGTAGACGAGCGGCAGGATGAGCAGAATCTCCAGCTCGGTGGGGCTTTTGATCGCCAGGCGGGGGCCAATCTCGCTTGCCCAATGCAACAAGACGGCAAAGACGCCGAGCGTGGTAATGATGCGCGCCGTGTAGTACGCGACCTGCGAATCGGTGGCGGCGAATGCGGCGATGCCCACCCAGTTGCTAAACTGGCAGCTCAGGTAGGCACTGGTAACGCCCAGGATGGAGAGCAGCGGACTCAGGCGATAGCGTACGCACAAGTAGACGACAAGCGGCAGATGCACGACGAGTGGATAGGCCTGTCGGGCAAACAGCTCACCACCGACGAGGTTGGCAATCGCAAAAGCGGTGCCGGTTACGGCGCCGACCCCCACCAGTTCGAGCGAATGGCGGCGGCTGATCTCGACACCGCACAGCGCCGCCGAGGCAAAGACGCCAAAGAGCAACGTCGTCGCATGGTGGATTGCCCAAAGTACCAGTTCTGCCGAGGAAAGCATCAGCGTCTCCCGCCCTCGAACCGCACCGCAAAGTAGGCGTCTTGGAATCCCTGCTTGCAGCTGCGTGCGAGCGGTATGCACGCGCCCGAGCGCATGACGATTTCCGTGCGGTTAAAGTGGTCGATATTGCGCAGATTGACCTGGTAGCTGCGGTGGCACTTAAAGAAGGTCGCGTTTTGGGCCAGTCGGTCCTCGATGCTGCGGAACGGCTCGAGCGCCTCGATATCGCGGCCGTCGCGCAGGTGGAAGACCACGTGCTTGTTGCGAGCCTCGGCATATTCGATATCGGATAGGCGCAGGGCATGGTAGCCAAAGGACGTTTTGATGACGAGCTCGTCGGTCGCTGCCGGACGCAGGCTCGATAGCTCGTCGAGCAGTTGTGCCAAGCGCTCGTAGGTCACGGGTTTGAGCAGGTAGTCGAAGGCGCGGACCTCGTAGGACTCAAGCGCGAACTCGGGCGATGAGGTCAGAAACACCAAGTGCACGGCGGTATCGGATTGGCGCAGCTCCCGCGCGGTGTCCATGCCGTTGACGAGCGGCATGATCATGTCGAGCAGAATGATGTCGGCACGCGATGCAGCATGGCGGGCCAGCAAGTCCTCGCCGCGCGTGACAAGCGCAACGTCGACTGCCGTACCCGTCTCGGTCGACCAGCGGTCGATCATCCGGTGCAGTCTATCTAGAAAAGCGACGTCGTCGTCGCAGGCGATAATCTTGAGCATTCGGGCCCCCCTAGTAGTTCGATTTTGCCACATTGGGTGCGCGCCGCCCGCGGAGGAACACCCCGTTTGCGCCCCACGGTGCGCAACTCGCGCCGAGCGGTATTGCGGTGGCGAAAGATGCCTCCTGCGCTATCGAAGGCTCGACTATCCTCAGCTTGCCAGTTCGAAAATGGACCCGCCCCAAGATTGAATCTTTATTCCAACTTTACACCTGGCTTTACAGCTGTCTTGTCAGCTGTAAAGCCAGGTGTCATACTAAAGCCCCAAGATTCGCCAAAAGAGAGGGGCCTTGATGGCACAGAGCGCGAACATGGATGCATCGGAGCTTGCACGCGATATCGCGGCCGGCCTGGCATCGGCAACGACGGCAACGGAGCGCGCGGCGCTGGTACCCGCAGAGCTCGTCGAGGCCATTCATCAGCTAAAAACCCAACGTGACGCAGTGATCCTGGCGCACTATTATGTGGCGCCCGAGGTCCAAGCCGTTGCCGATTACGTCGGCGACAGCTTCTACCTGGCAAAGCTCGCCAAGAGTCTGCCGCAGCAGACTATCGTGCTGTGCGGCGTGGAGTTTATGGGCGAGAGCGCCAAGCTGCTCAATCCCACCAAGACCGTGCTGCTGCCCGAGCCGGGCGCGGACTGTCCCATGGCGCACATGGTCAAGCGCGAGACGGTCGACGCGGCGCGCGCCGAGTATGGCGACGACCTGGCCGTGGTGTGCTACGTTAACTCGACGGTCGAGATCAAGAGCTGGAGTGATGTGTGCGTTACCAGCTCTAACGCCGTCAAGATCGTCTCCGAGCTGCCGCAGCAGCACATCTTGTTCATTCCCGACCAGAACCTGGGCCGCTTTGTGGCCGAGCAGGTGCCCCAAAAGCACGTCATCCTCAACAACGGCTACTGCCCGCGTCATCACATCATCACCGTCGAGCAGATCGTTGACGCGCAGGAGGCACATCCCGATGCGCTCGTACTGGCGCACCCCGAGTGCAAGGCCGACGTCCTGGCCGAGACCGACTACATCGGCTCCACTGCCGGCATCATCAAGTATGCCGAGGAGTCGGACGCCAGCGAGTTCATCATCGTGACGGTCCGCGGCGTGCTCTACGAGCTCGAGCGCCGCTGCCAGGGCACCGGTAAGAAGTTCTACTTCCCCGCGGTGCAGCCCACCTGCGTCAACATGGATCTCATCACGCTCGAAAAGCTCGTGCACTGCCTGGAGACGGGCGAGGGCGAGGTGCAGATTGGCGTGTCGGACGAGGCAGCCGATCAGGCCAAGCTCACGCTCGACCGCATGCTCGAGTACGCGGCGCGCTAGAACGATGTGACATGAGGGGCGGTCCCTTATGCCACATTACAAGGGAGAGGATTCCTGTGGAAACCAAACAATACCCCGATATGGAGTGTGACGTCGTCATTGCCGGTTGCGGCGTGGCGGGCCTGTATGCGGCTCTCAATCTGCCGACGAGCACGCGCGTAATCATGCTCTCCAAGGGTGCCATCGACGAGTGCGATTCGATGCTCGCGCAGGGCGGCATCTGCGTACTGCCCGAGGGCTCTGACTACGATGCCTTCTTTGAGGACACCATGCATGCCGGCCACTACGAGAACCGCCGCGAGAGCGTTGACATCATGATTCGCTCGAGCCGCTCGGTCATCAACGACCTGCTGGCCATGGGCGTGGATTTTGAGCGCAAGGCCGACGGCAGCCTCGACTTTACCCGCGAGGGCGCGCACAGCCGCCCGCGCATTGCCTTCCATGCCGATATTACGGGCAAGGAGATTACGACCAAGCTGCTCCAGGCTGTCCGTAAGCTGGACAACGTGCAGATTCTCGAACACGTTGCCATGACCGACATCCTGACCGCCGAGCGCGATGGCGCCACGGTGTGTACCGGCGTCGTCGCCGTCGCCGTGGACGAGAACGATTCAGCTCGCCCCGCCGACGAGCTGGCAAATGCCGCTGAGGACGTGCATGCCGGTAAGCCGTTTAAGATCCATGCCCGCCATACGCTGTGGGCAACGGGCGGTATCGGTGGCGTGTACGACCACTCGACTAACTACCCGCAGCTCACCGGTGACGCTTGCTACATTGCTCAGGAGCACGGCATCACGATGGAGCACCTGGACTACGTGCAGATCCACCCCACGGGCCTGTTCTCGCCGCAGCCGGGTCGCACGTTCCTGATTAGCGAGAGCTGCCGCGGCGAGGGCGCGATTTTGCTCAATGCCGCCGGCGAGCGTTTTACCGACGAGTTGCAGCCGCGCGACGTTGTCGCCGCCGCCATCCGCGAGCAGATGAAGCAGGACGGCACCGAGCACGAGTGGCTGAGCTTTGCCCCCGTCGAGCGCGATGTGGTGACCGGGCACTTTACCAATATCCGCGCGCGCTGCCTGGAGGACGGCCGCGATATTTTGGACGAGCCCATTCCCGTTACGCCCACGCAGCACTACTTTATGGGCGGCGTATGGGTCGACAAGGACGGCCGCACCTCGATGCCCGAGCTCTACGCCGCCGGCGAGACGGCCTGCAACGGCGTGCACGGCAAGAACCGCCTTGCTTCTAACAGCCTGCTCGAGTCTCTGGTTTGGGGCCGCCGCGCCGCGTGGTACATGCGCACCGGCGAGTCGCTGGCCGTGGAGCAGTCCGGTGAGCCCGCGCTTGACGGGCGTCACCGCGCCCTGAGCGCCGACCCCCTGGCAATCGATGATTTGGCCCGTGCCGCCGGCACGCAGGCCGTGGAGGAGTAGACCATGAATCCCATTACCATGAAGCTCGTCGTCGATGATCTGATTTTGCAGGCTCTGCGCGAGGACATCACGTTTGAGGACGTGAGTACGGCGAGCGTGTGCCCCACGGCGCGCCCCGCTACCGTTGAGCTCATCGCCAAGGCCGACGGCATTATCGCCGGCCTGGACGTATTCGCCCGCACCTTTGAGCTGCTGGATCCGCAGAGCTCCGTGTTGTTCGATGTCTCGGATGGCGACGAGGTGCACGCCGGCGATCACGTGGGCCAGGTGCGCGGCGACGCGCGCGTGCTGCTTTCGGGCGAGCGCGTGGCGCTCAACTACCTGCAGCGCATGAGCGGTATCGCTACTTACACGCATCGGATGGCGGCTGCGCTCGTGGGCACCAAGACCGTGCTTGTCGACACGCGCAAGACCACGCCGGGCATGCGCGTGTTTGAGAAGGCGGCGGTCGAGATCGGCGGCGGCAGCAACCACCGCTACAACCTGTCGACGGCTGTCATGCTCAAGGACAACCACATCGATGCCGCCGGTGGCGTGACGCGTGCGATCGAGATGGCGCGCGCCCATGCATCGTTTACCACGACGGTCGAGATCGAGTGCGAGAACCTGGACATGGTGCGCGAGGCCGTGGAGGCCGGCGCCGATATCATCATGTTCGACAACATGACCCACGACGACATGGCCGCCGCTATCGAGCTTATCGCCGGTCGCGCCAAGACCGAGTGCTCGGGCAATGTGGACGCCAGCAATATCCGCGCGCTTGCCGACCTGGGCGTTGACTTTATCAGCTCGGGGGCGCTGACGCATTCTGCGCCGATTCTCGACCTCTCGCTCAAGCACCTGCGTCTGCTGGACGGTAAATAATGGACGCCCGCGAGCGTCGCCGTGCCATCATGGCCGTGCTCGAGAGCGCCAAAGATCCTGTCTCGGGCAGTGCGCTTGCCCGCGAGGTGGGCGTGAGCCGTCAGGTCGTGGTGCAGGACATCGCCCTGCTGCGCGCCGACGGGCACGATATCGTCGCCACCAATCGCGGCTATGTACTACAGGAGGCGGCGAGCAGCCCGGCTGTGCCCACGCGTCTGGTCAAGGTTCGCCACGGCGTGGAGCAAGCGGGCGATGAGCTCACGAGCATCGTCGACGCGGGCGGCGCCGTGCTCAACGTGATCGTCAACCACCGCGTGTACGGCAAGATCACGGCCGACCTGGACATCCGCAATCGTCGCGATGTTGAGCGCTACCTGCACGATATCGAGAGCGGTAAGAGCTTTCCGCTGCTGACGGTAACCAGCGGCTATCACTTCCACCGCATTGCGGCAGAAGACGAGCAAACCCTCGACGAGATCGAGGCCATGCTCAAGGAGAAGGGCTATCTGGCAGACCTAATGCCCTACGAAGATGACCTGTCCTAGTAACGACGAATGCAAAAGGAGGCCTCCGCGGCGATGCGGAGGCCTCCTTTTTTGTGCACGGTGTACTTGTGAGTGTGCAAGTGGGGGGGGGTTGTTACTCCTCGACGATCTCGGTGATCGCGCCGGCGGGGCAAGCGTCCTGGCAAGCGCCACAGGCGACGCAGGAATCCTCGTCAGCGACGGTAGCGACGTCCTGGAGCTCCAGAACGCCAGCGGGGCAGGAGTCGACGCAAACGCCACAAGCGATGCACTCGTCGGCATCAATTACGGGATGAGCCATGGTAGTTTCCTCTCTGTTGACCGACGCTACAGGCGATGCGCGTCGGTTTGATTCGGGCAAAAACATACCACGGGAGCGACCGTTTGCAATACCCTCTGACCGGCATCTTCATACCGTTCGCCGAGTATGCCGCGGCTTACTAAAAAACATGCAGGTGAGGCCGTTGAGCTGCGCAAATGTTAGCTATAGGTGACTTGAAATATAGGGCGATTGAGCGTGCTTGCGGAAAGGGCATCCCGTTATTTGGCCGAAAACCGGGTCGCAGTTTCCGGTTGGGCCCGCTAGAGGAAACTGCGACCCGGAATCCACGCTCAAACCGGGATGAACTTTCCGCAAGTCGGCCCCCAGGCACCCCCGGACGCAAACCTCAGCCATCTCTACATAGATCTCAATAGATCTGCCGAGAACTCAAACAGTGTGTTTACCTGCGCATTTGAGAACCTAAACTCTCAGAGATAAGAAATCTTATATGAATTGACTTAGATTTTGTATATTCCGGCCCATAAGGGGATACACTACATCCTGAAAGACAAGCCGAAGCGCCGCGCGACAGACCGTCGAGGCGGCGCGAACGCAAAAGAGAGAGGTAATTTCTAATGAGTAAGATTCTTGGTATCGACCTTGGTACTACTAACTCCGCTATGGCCGTCCTCGAGGGCGGTTCTCCGACCATTATCGTGAACGCCGAGGGCGACCGCACCACCCCGTCCGTTGTTGGCTTCCGTGCTGACGGCGACCGCGTCGTGGGTAAGGCCGCTAAGAACCAGGCTGTCACCAACCCCAAGAACACCGTGTTTTCCATCAAGCGCTTCATGGGCCGCAAGTACTCCGAGTGCACCTCCGAGATCAAGACCGTGCCGTATGAGGTCAAGGAGGGCCAGGGTGGCCGTGCCGTCGTCGATATCGAGGGCAAGGATTACACCGCCGAGCAGGTGAGCGCCATGACACTCGCGAAGATGAAGGCTGACGCCGAGAAGTATCTGGGCGAGACCGTCACCGACGCCGTCATCACCGTCCCGGCCTACTTCAACGACGCCCAGCGTCAGGCTACCAAGGATGCCGGCAAGATCGCTGGCCTCAACGTCAAGCGTATCGTCAACGAGCCGACCGCTGCCGCCCTGGCCTATGGCCTGGACAAGCAGGGCACCGACCAGCGCATCCTGGTCTTCGACCTGGGCGGCGGCACCTTCGATGTCTCCATCCTCGATCTCGCCGACGGCGTGTTTGAGGTTCTGTCAACCTCGGGCGACAACCACCTGGGCGGCGACGACTGGGATCAGCGCGTCATCGACTGGATGGCCGACAAGTTCCAGCAGGAGAACGGCGTCGATCTGCGTCAGGACCCCATGGCCCTGCAGCGTCTGAAGGAGGCTGCCGAGAACGCCAAGAAGGAGCTCTCCGCGGCGCAGCAGTCCACCATTAACCTGCCGTTCATTACCATGAACCAGTCCGGCCCGCTGCACCTCAACTACACGCTGACCCGCGCCGAGTTCGAGAAGATCACCCGCGACCTGCTCGAGCGCTGCAAGCAGCCTGTCACCAACGCCCTGCGCGACGCCAAGCTCAAGCTCTCCGATCTGACCGAGGTCATCCTCGTCGGCGGCTCCACCCGTATGCCCGCTGTCCAGGATCTGGTAAAGACCATGACCGGCAAGCAGCCCAACATGTCCGTGAACCCCGACGAGGTCGTTGCCGACGGCGCTGCCGTCCAGGGCGGCGTGCTCGCCGGCCAGCTCGGTGAGCAGCCGGGAGAAGGGCCAGGCCAGGTTGGTGGCGGTGGCCAGCGCTTTCAGGGGGATGTTCACCCCGCTGGCCTTCAGCGCCTCCAGAAATTCATCCAGCGCCGGGTCCTTGATGCCCGCCAGCACCAGAGCCGGAACCTGCGGCAGGGATTGGGCGGGCTGGCTCAGCGCTTTGCCGCTGCCGCCCAGCAGGCGGGAGACGGTGCTGTCGGCCTGGCTGGGGGCAACGGCCCGCAGCGCCATGCCGAAGGGGACCGCGGCGGCCTCCAGCGCCTGCCAATCGGCGCTGCCCGGCTGAATGCCCCACACAAGGCCCTGTGCGGTGGATTTGGCGGTATGGGAAATGTGTGCTTTCATGGTACGAACCTCCTTGCGGCGGCCCTGGGGATAGTATGGCCGCACACTAAGATAAGTATACCGGAAACTGCCCGGCAGGGCAACTGGCGGCGAAAGAGCCATGACGCAAACCAAAACCGGGAAATTCCAAAAACCAGAAGAATCGCAAGAATCAGAACCGGAATGCTCTGAAAAAGCAGTTTTCCCAG
>CAJMPE010000028.1 GCA_905215275.1 uncultured bacterium
CAAGCTGGGCATGCTCGCCGCCAATGACGCGGTACCGGCAAGCTCGGCGATGTTTGGCCAAAAGCCCACGTGCTTGGTTATTACCGACTCGGACCAGGACGGTGTCGAGGACGTCAAAGAGCAGTTTGACCAGATTCTGCTCGACATGAAAATTGCCCACCGCGATGTGGATATTGCCACCGATGGTGCTGATGCGATTCCTTCCCTCACATCCTTCGACCGCGTGATTTTACTGATGCCTTCGATCGATGGGCTCGGTACGCACTTGAGCGACATTATGAGCTGGGTGAGCGCCGGCGGTTCGCTGATGCTCGCCATGACGCCGGACAATTCGAGCTATCTGCAGGCAATCGGTCCCAAGCTGGGCATCGATTCTGCCGGCTATGAATATACGGCGGCAGAGAGCATCGTGCCGAGCGAGGACTTTATGATCGGCGGCGGCCAGCGTTATGAGTTATCGGATCCCTTCGATTCGTCGCTTTCGGTTTCGCTGCGTGAGACGGCCCATGTGTGGGCTAAAACCGGCGACACGGGTACTCCGCTTATTTGGTCGAGCGATTGCGGCACCGGGCGTACCGTGGTGTGCAATATCGGTATCTACGACAAGGTTATGCGTGGTTTCTATGCCGCGGCCGTGAGCCTGTTGGGCGATGCCACGGCCTATCCGGTCATCAATAGCGCGGTGTTTTACCTGGACGATTTTCCGAGCCCCGTTCCCTCGGGCGACGGCACGTACGTCAAACGCGACTACGGCCTTTCTATCGCCGATTTTTATGCCAAGGTGTGGTGGCCCGACCTGCAAAAACTCGCGCAGCAATACGGCATTCGCTATACCGGCGTGATGATCGAAAACTACGAGGATGTGGTCAACCAAACCGAGCCCACGCGCCAGGCCGATACCACGCAGTTCCGCTACTTTGGCGGCATGCTGCTGCAGATGGGCGGAGAGCTGGGCTTCCACGGCTACAACCATCAGCCGCTGGCACTCTGGGACACCGACTATGGCACGCTGTACGACTACAAGACATGGAAGAACAAAGAGACGCTTGTTGCATCGCTCAACGAGCTTATCGCCTTCCAAGACGACGTACTGCCCAATGCGCACGGCTCGGTCTACGTGCCGCCGTCGAATATCCTTTCGGCCCGCGCCCGCAAGATTATCGGTACCGACGTGCCGCGCATTAAGACCATTTCCAGTACGTATTTTGAGGATGGCACTGATCTGCCGTATGTGCAGGAGTTTGGCGTGGCGAGCGATGGCATTGTGGAGCAGCCGCGTATCGTCTCGGGCGGCATGGTCGATGACACCTATATGCGTCTGGCCGCGGTGTCCGAGCTCAACATGCACTACGTGAGTACTCACTTTATGCATCCCGATGACCTGCTGGATCCCGATCGCGGCGCTAAGGAGGGCTGGGAGGTCTACAAGGGCGGCCTGACCGACTACCTGGACTGGCTTACCAAGTCTGCGCCCGACCTGCGCCACCAGACGGGTTCGGAGTGCTCGGGTGCCATCCAGCGTTTTTCGTCCGTGACGGTGAGCGTGGATACGAGCGACGATGCCTGGACGCTCAACCTGGGCAACTTCCACGACGAGGCTTGGCTTATGTTCCGTGCCAATAACGGCGAGCCGGGTACGGCGTCCGGTGGCGAGATTAAACACCTGACGGGCGACCTGTACCTAGTCAAAGCGACGGATAAGACCGTGACGATTGAGCGCAAGGAGGGTGGCGACCGATGAGAATCTGCTTGGTGCTCGAGGGCTGCTATCCCTACGTGCACGGCGGTGTGTCCACCTGGATGCACGGCTACATCACGGCCATGCCCGAGCACGAGTTTGTGCTGTGGGTGATTGGCGCCCACGCCGAAGACCGCGGCAAGTTTGTCTACGATCTGCCCGGCAACGTCGTCGAGGTGCACGAGGTGTTCCTGGACGATGCCCTGCGTCTTTCGGGCGAGCAGGAGGAAGTCGACTTCGACGACCGCGAGCGCGAGGCCCTGCGCCGTCTGGTCTCGCTCTCCAATCCGGACTGGGACGTGCTGTTCGACATTTTCCAGCGCCGCCACGTGCATCCGCTCTCATTTTTGCAGAGCCGCACGTTTATGGACATCTTCCGCGACGTGTGTCTGGCCGAGTACCCGTATACGCCTTTCGCCGACGCCTTCCACACCATGCGTTCGATGTTGCTGCCCGTGCTCTATCTGCTGGGCAGCGAGGTTCCGGTGGCCGACGTGTATCACGCCATCTCGACCGGCTACGGCGGTCTGCTCGCAAGTTTGGGCTCCAGCATGAATAACGCGCCGGCATTGCTGACCGAGCACGGCATCTATACCCGCGAACGCGAGGAAGAGATCATTCGCGCTGACTGGGTGGTGCCCTCGTTTAAGGACCGTTGGATCCGCTTTTTCTACCTGCTTTCGGAGGAAATCTACCGTCGCGCTTTTCGTGTGACGAGTTTGTTCCACAACGCGCGCAAAACGCAGATCGACATGGGTTGCGATGCAGAAAAATGCCTGGTTATCCCCAACGGCATTCAGTTCGATCGCTTTAAGGACATTCCCTTAAAGCCCGATGACGGCTGGGTGGACATTGGCGCGGTGGTGCGTCTGGCGCCCATCAAGGACGTCAAGACCATGATCTATGCCTTCTTTGAGTTGCACGAGCGCCTGCCGCACGTGCGCCTGCATATTATGGGTGGCGTGGACGACGAGGAATATGGCGCCGAGTGCCATGCGCTAGTGGAGACATTGGGCGTGCGTGACTTGATCTTTACCGGCCGCGTCAACGTGGTCGAGTACATGGAAAAACTCGACTTTACCATTTTGACGAGCATCTCGGAGGGCCAGCCGTTGAGCGTGTTGGAATCGCTGGGCGCGCGTCGCCCCTGCGTGACGACCGAGGTCGGCTGCTGCCGCGAGCTGCTCGAGGGCGCCCCCGGCGACGACTTTGGCGTTGCCGGATATGTGAGCCCGCCCATGTATCGCAAGGGTCTGGCCGATGCCATGGAGCGCATGTGCGCGAGCCGTGCCCGCCGTCTGGAAATGGGGGAGCGCGGCCAGCGTCGCGTGGCGACCTACTACCTACACGAGCAGATGCTCGCCAACTATCGTGCGCTGTACGACGAGACGGCTCGCGCGTTCAATTTGCCCAAGAAGGAGGTGTAGCCGGTGGCCGGAATCGGTTTTGAGCTCAAGCGCCTGTTTAAGCGCAAGGGTCTGTTTGCCACGATGCGCGCCTATGGCTACGCCGGCATCGTGTGCACGGGCCCCATGCTGCTGGGCGTACTGTTGCAGGTGGGCATTTTGGTGCTGTGCGGTCTGTGGGACGTGGGCCGCGCCAACCAGGATCTGCTGGTGTGCATGGTGACCTATACGCTTCTGGCGTCGCTTACGCTCACGAGCTTTTTCTCCATGCCCGTCACGCGCTTTTTGGCGGACATGCTGTTTGCCGAGCGCGACACAGAGATCCTGCCCTCGTTTTGGGGCTCCAACGCCATCATGCTCGTTGCGGGCACGGTGCTCTACGGCGTATTTTTGCTGTTCTCGGGCGCCACGCTACTGCAGGGGCTGCTGTGCCTGTGGCTGTTCAACATTATGATCGTCAACTGGAACGGCATGAGCTATCTCACCGCTATTAAGGACTACCGGGGTATTCTGTGCAGCTTTGCCGCGGCCATTGGCGTGGCGTGCCTGTGTGCCTTGGCCGCGCTGGCACTGGGGCTGCCGGCGGTCGAGGGCCTGCTGGCCTCGATCGCCCTGGGCTACGGTGTGATGCTCGCTTGGGACGTGGTGCTGCTGTACCGGTATTTTCCTCAGAGCGAACGTAGCCCCTGGCTCTTTTTGCGCTGGCTCGATCAGTTTATGCCGCTGGCGCTCACGGGCCTGTTTACCAACCTGGGACTCTTTGCACATCTGGTAATTATTTGGGCCGGCCCCATTGGCGTGCAGGTCAAGGGCTTGTTTTATGGCGCACCCTACCACGATGTGCCGGCGCTCATCGCGTTTTTGACGATCCTTGTCACGACCGTCAACTTTGTAGTGTCGGTCGAGGTCAACTTCTATCCGCGCTACCGTGACTACTACAGCCTGTTTAACGACGGCGGCGTGGTGGGCGACATCGTGGTGGCCGAGGAGGAAATGCTCGCCACGCTCAACCGGGAGCTGCGGTTTTGCGCGCTCAAGCAGCTGTTTGTGACGGCAGCGGTCATCTCGCTCGAGACCACGGTGCTCTCGGCCCTGCCACTGGGCTTCAACAACCTTATGCACGGGTATTTTCGTACGCTGTGCGTGGGCTATGGTCTGTATGCCGTGGGCAATACGGTGATGCTCATCTTGCTGTACTTTACCGACTACAAGGGCGCCGTGCTTGCCTCTGGGCTGTTCGCGGGCGTGGCGGGGCTGGCGACCATCGTCTCGCTGTTCTTTCCGCAGCAGTTTTATGGCTTTGGCTTTTTGCTCGGCGCGGCGGTGTTTTTTGTTGTGGCGCTCATGCGGCTCGATACTTATACCGCCAACTTGCCGTATCGTATCCTGAGTCAGCAGCCCATCGTGGCTACCGACAAGACGGGTCGCTTTACGGAGTTGGGCTGCTTGCTCGACCGTGCCGAACAGCGCTACGAGGAGCTGCGTCTACAGGGCGAGCCGCATGGTGCGTTTGAGCGCACGGTGGTCCGTGTGTATCGCAATCGTTGGGGAGGTCCTGATGACCGATAGGATGATATCGCGTCGCCGCTTGATTGAAGCGGCTGCCGGCACATTGCTGCTTTCGGGCTGCTCTTCGCAGGACGAATCCTCGACAAAAAAGACCAAGAAGCAGGGCAAGATTAAAAAGGCCGATGCGTCTAGCGAGACTAAGCATCTTCGCGACAAGGATGAGCTGTACGAGGTTTACGACGACTCGGGTATCGTATGCATGTACCTGACGGTCTCTCGCGGCAACAGCTCCGAGAATACCGATCATAGCTGGGCCGAGATCAATACGTACTCGGTGTATGACTATGCCGACATGGGCGTGGCGCGCTATCAGGCTATGGGCCTGCTGCAGCCTGGCGATGATAAGGGCCCCGTTGCTGGCGAGGTCGGCTATGGCGAGGAGGCGCCCAACGCCACGGTGCAGGTGCGCGGTCAGACGTCGAGTACCTATACGCAAAAGAACTACAAGGTGGAGCTCAAAAAGGGCAAGGGCACGTGGCGTCAGCAGCGCGCGATTGCGCTTAACAAGCACATGGGCGAGGGCATGCGCTTTCGTAACAAGATGGCCTACGATCTGATCCGTGGCATTCCCCAGATGATGGGCCTGCGCACGCAGTTTGTGCACTTATGGGTGTGCGACCAGACCGAAAAATCTAACGACACCTTTGAGGACTACGGACTGTTTACGCAGGTCGAGCAGCTCAACAAGACGGCACTTAAGGCCCACGGTCTGGATAAGAGCGGGCATCTGTATAAGGTGAACAGCTTCGATTTCCATCGCTTCGAAGACACCATCAAGCTGGCGGATGACCCCGACTATAACCAGACGGCGTTTGAGGGCATGCTCGAGATTAAGGGCGATTCGGACCATACCAAGTTGATAGAGATGCTCGATGCGCTCAACGACGATACGCAAAAGATCGACGATGTGCTCGACACCTACTTCGATACCGAGAACCTGGTCTATTGGATGGCGTTTCAGATCTTGACGGGCAATTGCGATACGCAGAACCGTAACTGCTATCTGTACAGCCCGCTTAACTCCAAGGTTTGGTACATCCTGGATTGGGACAACGACGGCATGCTGCGCAAGCTCGAGTTGAGCCTGACGGGATTCTCGGATTATGCGAGCTGGGAGCGCGGCGTGAGCAACTACTGGGGCAACGTGCTGTTTAACCGCGCGTTGCGCGGCAAGTCGTTCCGCAGCGAGCTCGATAGCGCCGTGAAGGACCTGCGCTCGTATTTGACCGAAGAGCGTCTGAGCAAGATGGTCGAGCATTATCGCGAGGTCACGGAGCCGCTCGTCTTTGCTGCGCCCGACCTGGAGAATCTGCCCGTGACCAAGGACGAATACAAGCAGATTGCCGCGGCGATTCCTTCCGAGATCGAGGAGAACTATAAGAGCTATCGCGAGAGCTATAAGAAGCCCATGCCGTTCTACATTGGCGTGCCGCAGATCGATAACGGTAAGCTGCGCGTGAATTGGGACGCGTCGTACGACTTTAAGGCGCGCGACATTCGCTATACCGTGGAGCTTGCGCGCGATTACGCCATTACTGACGTGATCTTTAAGGCCGAGGACGTGCTGCTGCCGGAGGTAACGTGCGATGCGCCCGATACCGGCCAGTACTTTGTGCGCGTGCGTGCCACCAACTCCGACGGCTATACGCAAGATGCGTTTGACTACTATGTGACCGACGACGGTAAACAGTACGGCATGAAGTGTTTTTACGTGCAGGACGGCGGTAAGGTCGTGGAGGACACGTATGAGGAGGGCTAGCGCGCTGCTTGAGCGCCTGGCGGCCCCGCCTGCGCGTGCTACGCAGGAGCGTTACCGCTACGAGCTCAAGTACCTCATTAACGAGGGCGAGCACGCCGCGCTGGCCTGTCGCATGGCGCCTGTCTTTAAGCTGGACAAGCATGCGCGGGCGGGCGGTTACACCATTCGCAGCCTGTACTTTGACGACTACTGCAACTCGGCCTACGAGGAAAAAGACGCCGGCATTCTCATGCGCAAAAAGTATCGCGTGCGCATCTATAACGGCAGCGACAAGGTGATTAAGCTCGAGCGCAAAAAGAAGTACGGCAGCTGGATCTACAAGGAGGACGCGCCGCTCACGCGCGACGAGTTTGAGCAGATCCTAGCCGGCGACTACGACTTTTTGCTGCGGAGCCCCCAACAACTCTGCCGTGAGTTCTACATCGAGTGCATCTGCAACATGATGCGCCCGCGGACCATCGTGGACTACGAGCGCGAGCCGTGGGTGATGGATGAGGGCACCGTGCGCATTACGTTTGACATGAATGTTCGTGCCGCGGTGGGAAGCTTCGATATCTTTGACGCGACGCTGCCCGCGCTGCCGGTCCTGGAGCCCGGCAAGCTGGTGATGGAGGTCAAGTTTACGGAGTTTTGCCCGCAGTTGGTGCGCGATATGGTGCCGCCGGGCGCGGCCGAGCTCACGGCGGTCTCCAAGTACTGCCTGTGTTACGAAAAGACCGCCTACTTGCGCGGCTTTAACTACTGGGAATCGGATTTTGAGAACCGAGGGGATATTTAGACCATGAGCACCAGGGACTTTTTTAAGAACTCCGTCTTGGAGGCGTTTGGTCAGGTCGACCCTGCCAAGATCGGCCTGTCGCTGCTCGTGGCACTCGCCATGGGCATCCTGATCTATTACGTGTACAAGCGCTTTTTTACCGGCGTGGTGTACTCGCGAAGCTTTGCTGTGACGCTCGTGGGCATGTGCGTGCTCACCTGCATGGTCACGCTCGCGATCTCGACGAACGTGGTCATCTCGCTCGGTATGGTCGGTGCTCTGTCCATCGTTCGTTATCGTACGGCGGTCAAGGATCCGCTCGACCTGTTGTATCTGTTTTGGGCCATTACCACGGGCATTACGGCAGGCGCCGGCATGTATGCGCTCGTGGGGCTTACGGCGGTGGTGATCGTTGCGATGATCGCCGGCTTTGCGAGCCACCAGGACAAGTCGCGCGTGTACATGATGGTCATCCACTACACGGGCCAGACTACCGGTGATGATATCGTGCGTGCATTTGGGCGCACCAAGTTTACCGTCAAGTCTAAGACCATGCGCGGCGACAAGGTCGAGATGGCCGTCGAGGTGTTCTCGGACGGCGTTGACATGCCCTATGCCGACGCCATTCGCGCGCTTGACGGCGTGGAAGACTTGACGTTAATCCAGTACAACGGCGAATACCACGGGTAACTATGTTCCGGCGTTTTAACAAACGCCGGACCGCTCGACGCTGCGCACGCATCTGCCGGGCGATCTGCCGCTCAAACCGTCGCTCGCGTACATGAAGTACGCGTCGCTCCTCTTTCGCGGCACCTCGCCACGGCGGCTGCGCGCTCGCTGACGTTTGCTTGACCTGGGCTGTTGAAATGATCCATGAGGCTCGCCCCATTTGCTCAATTTGCCGGTATGGGTTGGGTATCATTGTGTAAGCGATTTCAATGACAGGGGTGCTCGTGGTAAAGATGAAAGATGTGGCCGAGCTGGCAGGCGTTTCGAGCGCCGCCGTCTCGCGCTACCTCAACGGTGGATATATCTCGGCGGATAAGGCCGAGCGCATTAAGCAAGCGATTGAGCTGACCGGATACGTGCGGTCCAGCCAGGCTCGCGCGCTGCGCACCGGCTCCACCAAGCTCATCGGCGTCATCGTGCCTAAAATCAACTCGGAATCCGTGAGCCGCATTACCGCCGGCATTGGCCAGGTGCTCGGTCGTCGTGGCTACCAGATGTTGCTTGCCAATACCGACAATGCCCCCGATCGCGAGCTCGAATACCTCGATTTATTCCAAAACCACCCGGTCGATGGCATTGTGCTGGTAGCAACCATGATTACCGACGAGCACCGTCGGGCGATTGAATCGTGCCGTGTGCCCATCGTGCTGATCGGTCAGAATGTTGAGGGCGCGGCGTGCGTCTATCACGACGATTACGAGGCCGCCTTTGAGCTGGGCCATGCGCTTGCGGGTCGCGTGGACGGCAAGATTGCCTATATTGGAGTTACCGAAGAGGACCGCGCGGCCGGTTATGACCGCCGTCGCGGTTTTGAGGCCGGCTTGCGCGCCGCGGGTAACCCGCTCGATGCCGCCTTGATTCGCCTGGGCTTGTTTACGCTCGACTCGGGCTATGGTGCGGCGCGTGAACTGCTTTCCGTCGACCCCGATGTTTCGTTTATCGCGTGCGCGACCGACACCATGGCGGCGGGCGCGCTGCGTGCCATCGATGAGGTTCGCGGCATGGGCGAGGGTATACACCGCGTGAGCGGTTTTGGCGACAACGCGTTTTTGCGCGCGCTGACGGGCGGCATTCCCACCGTGCATTATGGCTACCTGACCAGTGGCGTCGAGGCGACCAATATGTTGCTCAACACGCTCGATGGCGTGGAGGGGGAGAGCGGTCTCAAGACGCTCAAACTCGGCCATCAACTTATGAATGTCTAGGCTTTGGGCATGTCTGCCTGCCTTTGAGGCCCCTGTTTTTGCGGTAAAACTACCATTCGCCGGCTTTTTCCTACCGTTCACCCTACTATGAAAACGATTACAGACATATGAAACTGAAAACGATTACAGTGTAAGTGTCAAAGGTAGTCGGGTGCGCATGCACCCGTTGGAGGAAAGGGAAGTCATGGACTACCGCAAATCAGCCCAAGAGGTGCTCGACAACATCGGTGGCGCCGGCAACGTTGTTTCGGCCGCACACTGCGCCACGCGTCTGCGCCTGGTGATTGCCGATAACGCGAAGGTTGACAAGGAGGCCCTCGAGAATATCGACGGCGCTAAGGGCGTCTTTGAAGCCCAGGGCCAGCTCCAGATTATTTTTGGCACTGGCACCGTCAATAAGGTCTACGAGGAGTTCATCGCGCTCAGTGGCGTCGAGGCTGCCACCAAGGCCGAGGTCAAGGAGGCCGCGGCGCAGCAGCAGAACATCTTTATGCGCGCCATTAAGGTGCTCGGCGACGTCTTTGTCCCCATCATCCCTGCCATCGTGGCCTCGGGTCTGCTGCTGGGCATTATGAGCGCCCTCAACTTTATGGCCTCCAACGGCTTTATCGCGCTCGACACCAATAACTTTATCTACAAGATTGCCGACCTGGTCTCGGGCACGTCCTTTGGCATTCTGCAGATCCTGATCGGTTACTCCGCCGCTAAGGCCTTTGGCGCCAACCCGTATCTGGGCGCCGTTGTCGGTGGTGCGTTCATCAACTCCTCGCTACAGAGCGCCTACACGGTTGCCTCCGAGGGCGTGCAGACCATGGTCAACGTCATCCCCGGTGTGTACAGCTTTGAGTGGGTCGGTTATCAGGGCCACGTTATCCCCATCGTCATCGCCTGCGCTATTCTGGCCTTCCTCGAGAAGCGCCTGCACAAGATCGTTCCCGAGATGTTCGACCTCTTTGTGACCCCGCTCGTCTCGGTGTTCGTGACCGTGCTCGTGACCCTCGTTGCCGTCGGCCCCATCTTCGTGTGGGCCGAGAACGCCATTCTCGGTCTGATTCAGGCCCTGCTCACCCTGCCCTTTGGCATCGGTTCCTTTATCGTCGGCCTGTTCTATGCCCCCACGGTCGTTACCGGTATCCACCAGATGTACACCGCCATCGATCTGGGCCAGCTCGCTCAGTACGGTGTGACCTATTGGCTGCCCATCGCCAGCGCTGCCAACATCGCCCAGGGTGGTGCCGCGCTCGCCGTTGCCTTTAAGACCCGCGATGCCAAGATCAAGGGTCTGGCGCTTCCTTCGGCCCTGTCCGCCTTCATGGGCATTACCGAGCCTGCCATCTTTGGTGTGAACCTGCGCTTCTTTAAGCCCTTCATCGCCGGCTGCATCGGCGGCGGTTGCGGTGCCCTGGTCTGCGCGCTCACTTCGCTGGCTGCCTCCGGCACGGGTGTTACGGGTATCTTCGGTATCCTGCTGTGCCTGGCCCAGCCCGTGCAGTACGCGATCATGTTTGCGGTTGCCGCGGTCGTGTCCTTTGCCATCTCGTTTGTCCTGTACAAGGACGAGCCCAAGGCTTCCGAGCAGGCCTAAGAGCTTTTGATTGAGGAACGCCCGCGGGCTGTATGCTCGCGGGTGTTCCCCGCATCTGGCGCCGATCTTTGGCACCTTGTAACTTTCGATCCGTTAGGACTTTGATATGTCTAATGCACTCGGTCGCGACCTTGCAAAGCTGGTCGCCGCTGTTGACGCCGCCGCCTCTGAGTGCGGTCATGGCGCGTATGGCCAGCGCTTTCATATTATGCCGCCCACGGGCTGGCTCAACGACCCCAACGGTCTTTGCCAGGCGGGCGGCGTGTTCCACGCTTATTTTCAATATGCTCCGTTTGATGTTGAGGGCGGCGTTAAGGCCTGGGGTCATGCCACGAGCCGCGACCTTATGAACTGGGAGTATGTTGGCGCGCCGCTGCTGCCCGATGAGCCGTTCGACTGCCATGGCGTGTATTCGGGCTCCGCGCTTGCCGAGGACGGTCGCATTCGCGTGCTCTATACCGGCAACGTTAAGCTCCCCGATGCGGACGGCGTCTTTGACTATGTCAACTCCGGCCGTCGCGCCGATACCGTGTATGTCGAGAGCGCCGATGGACAGACGTTTAGCCAAAAGCGCGTGGTGCTGGCTTCCGAGGATTATCCCGAGGATTTGACCCGCCACGTGCGCGACCCCAAGGTGTGGCGTGACGCGGACGGGCGTTATCACATGGTGCTGGGTGCGCGTCGTCGAGTTGACGGGCCGCACGTCGAGAGCCGTTTTTGCGCCATGCATGGCGAGGGTGCCGGACGCGATGTGGGCGAGATCCTGGTGTATGGCTCGGCCGATATGCTGAGCTGGGAGCTCGAGAGCCGCGTGTCTACGCCCGAGCGTTTTGGCTTTATGTGGGAGTGCCCGGGGTATCTGGAGATTGAGACGGATGGCGGTGTACCGGCGAAATGGCTGTCCTTCTCGCCCCAGGGGCTCGAGGGCGGTCGTTGGGACCGCGGTAATGTGTATGCCGCTGGCTACTTGCCTGTAACGGGTGACATCACCGGTGGTGACGGTGCCTATGAGCTGGGCGAGTTCCGCCTGTGGGACGCCGGTTTTGACTTCTATGCTCCGCAGGAGTTTACGTCCGAGGACGGTCGCCACATTTTGATCGGCTGGATGGGCATGCCCGATGAGCCGACCTATGGCAACGCGCCCACCGTGGTGTGCGGCTGGCAGCACTGCATGACGGTGCCGCGCGAGCTTACAGCCGGTGCCGGCGGCGTGGTGCTGCAGCAGCCGGCGCGCGAGATTGAGCACCATTATGCCTCGGTGCGTGTGGGTGAGGGCTCGTTTGAGGTTGCCGACGATACCTGCTTTGACGTTGTTGTCGACGGTGTCGACGGCGCGTTTACCGCGATCGTTGATGGCGAGCTGAAGCTGGCGTTTATGCCCGCCGAGGGCGAACTGCCTTCGCGCTTTGAGATGCGATTTACCGATGAGGGTCGTGCTTCTGCCGGCTGCGGTCGTACTGTGCGCTGGGAGCCCGTCGACGAGGTGCGCAACGTGCGCATTGTCGGCGATGTCTCGTCGGTCGAGGTGTTTGTGAACGATGGCGCGCTCGTGTTTTCGACGCGCATCTATCCCGAGGCCTATGGCGTGACCGTTGACGCCCCGGGTGCGAGCGTGACCTATCACACGCTCAACATCTAGGCGATTCGTCGCATATCGGCGCTATACTGCAGCCGTTGCCCACGATGCGGGGAACACCCGCATCGTGGGTTTTTGTTTGTGAAGGGACGGTGCCTTGTGGATGTACAGCAGCTAGAAGAGGCCTGGGCTGTAAGGGCCGGCGCGCGTGAGGCGCGTCTTGTTGCGGCCTCGCATGTGCCGGCGGCGCTGTCTCTGTTGGGGATTGTGCGCCCCGGTGACCGCCTGGTTGCGTTTGCCGATGACTTTGCCGATGCGTTTGCTCGTGGCTTTGATGGCTGCGATGTTGTGCTGGTTGGGGAGCCGTCGGCTGCAGTGTTTTCTGCTGCGTCCGAGGGCTTTGATGCTGAGGGGCCGCACCTGTGGTGGTTTGTGAACACGATCGGTGGCTTTGGCCTGCGCGTGCCCGATCTGCGCGCTCTGGGTCGTGCGGCTCGCGAGGCCCGTGCGCTGCTCGTGGTGGATAACACCGTGGCAAGCGTCTTTGGCTGCGATCCACTGCGTTTGGGTGCCGTCCTGTCGCTTGAGGCGCTCGATCGCGCGTGCGCCGGTAAGGCTCCGCGCAAGCTCGTTGCCGCTTCGGTGGCGCGCTCGCAGCTCAAGCGCCACCGCGTGGACGCTGCGGCCGAGTGCGCGCATGCCCTGCTTGAGGGGTGCGGCGCGTCGGCATTCGACCTTTCTACTGAGGAGGCCGACGTGCTGGAGCGCGGGCTTTCCTCGCTCGACGCCCGCATGCAGGCACACTTCGACCGCGCGCGTGCATTGGCCGAGTATTTGGCCGCCAACGAAATGGTGCGCAACGTGCGCTATCCCGGGCTGACCTCGCATCCCGACCATGCCATCGCGACCGGCATCCTGGAGCACGGTTTTGGCCCGGCAGTAGAGTTTGACCTGATGGACTGCACCGCAGGCGAATTCTTCAGCATACTGCCGGACGAATTCCGCACATCACCCGCCGGCGGCGCAACGACGCGCCTTTCGGCCCCACGCGGCAAGCAGGGGAGCACCATCCGCCTCTTCGCCGGCACCGACGACCCCCTGGTCGTAGCGTCAACCCTAGACAACGCCCTTCGCAACTAGCTAAATCATCCTCAACTCCATAAGTTGCGGTGAAATAGGGATTTGATTTACGGCTTTAACCGCATAAACAGTCCCTATTTCACCGCAACTTATGAGAGGGGGTTGTGTAGCTATAAAGCCCCGTCCTAAATTGTCTACTTTTTGATGCTGGCGATGAGGGCGTCGGCTTTGGTGGCGATGACGTTGTTGATGTCGGCCTGGAGGGTTTCGTAGACTTCGATGGCTCGCTCGCCGGCGGGGGTGAGGGTGGATCCGCGGGCTCCGTCGCGCTCGATGAGTTTGCAGCCCAGCTGACCTTCGGCCTCGTTCACAATGCGCCAGGCCTTGGAATACGCCATGCCCATGCTCTTGGCGGCGCGGTTCAGCGAGTGCTCGCGGGCAATACCCTGCAGCAGCAAGACGCAGCCGTGACCAAACACGCCCGGCAGATCCTTGTCGCACGCTTGAATGACCAGCTTTGCCGTCGTCTTGTACTTCATACGCTCCACGTCTCCCCGCTAAAGTGTTTGCTGGGCAAACGCAAAGCCTGCGTCAAGCCCTCGTGTGCTCTTCTTAAATCATGCATTGTAGCAGTCAAAGTGCGTTAAGATACTTCCCCAGTATTGGGCGCCCAAGGTTGGGCTGGGTCCTACGAGGCCTGCAGCCGACCGGTCGCATGGAAAAAGGAGAAACATGGCTACGTTCTTTCCCGGTGAGTCCCACACGTTTTCGGAGTATCTGCTGGTTCCTGGTTACTCGTCCTCGCAGTGCATCCCCAACAACGTCTCTCTCAAGACGCCGCTAACCCGCTTCAAGCGCGGTGAGAAGCCGGCAATCACCCTGAACATCCCCATGGTTTCCGCCATCATGCAGTCCGTCTCGGGCGTCGACATGGGTGTCGCGCTCGCTACCGAGGGCGGCCTGTCCTTCATCTACGGTTCCCAGAGCGCCGAGTCCGAGGCCGCCATGGTCAAGGCCGTCAAGGATCACAAGGCCGGCTTCGTTCAGTCCGATTCCACGCTGACCCCCGACATGACCATGGAGCAGGTCATCGAGCTCAAGGATAAGACCGGTCACTCCACCATGCCGGTCACTGACGACGGCACCCCCAAGGGCAAGCTCCTGGGCATCGTCACCAGCCGTGACTATCGCCCCAGCCGCGATGACCACCAGACGAAGGTCTCCGAGTTCATGACCCCGCGTGAGCAGCTCATCGTGGGCGACAAGAACATCAGCCTCAAGGTTGCCAATGACGTCATCTGGGACAATAAGCTCAACGCCCTGCCCATCGTCTCTGCCGACGGCCATCTGGTGAGCTTCGTGTTCCGCAAGGACTATGATTCCCACAAGGGC
>CAJMPE010000029.1 GCA_905215275.1 uncultured bacterium
GGCCCTCGGGCTTAAAGTTCTTCAGGGCGTCCTCCAGGTAGTGGGCAGCCTGGCAGGCGCAGGCCGCGCATTCGCTGAAGTTCTCATAGTAAAAACTGTCTTGTTTCTTGGCCATAATCTTGCTCCTTTACCGGTATCGCCTCTGGACTGTGGGAACCCCTCAGAACAGCAGCATAAATAATTTTGCCATAACAAAGCTGATTAACCCGCAGCCGGGGAAGGTGAACACCCAGGTGAGCACCATGTCCTTCACCACGCCAAAGTTGATGGCGGAAAGCCGCTTCACAGCCCCCACGCCCATGATGGCGCTGGTCTTGGTGTGGGTGGTGGAAACCGGGATGCCGAACAGGCTGGAGAGCAGCAGGCACAGCGCCGCGGAGAGGTCCGCGGAGAAGCCCTGGTATTTTTCCAGCTTCACCATGTCCATGCCCACGGCCTTGATAATCTTCTCGCCGCCCACGCTGGTGCCGATGCCCATGGTGGCCGAGCACAGCAACATGATCCAGATGGGGATGCCGGCATCACCGACGCTGGTCTGGCCGTTGGCGAAGGCCACGCCTAGAAAGAGCACGCCGATGAACTTCTGTCCATCCTGCGCGCCATGCATAAAGCTCATGGCCGCAGCGCTCGCGATCTGAGCGTATTTAAAGAAGACGTTTGCACGTCGCCTATTGGCGGCGGCAAACAGAATCGAGACGAGTTTGCACAGGATCCAGCCCATGACAAAGCCCAGGCCGATGGAGAGCGCTAGGCCGTAGATGACCTTCATCCACTCGTGGACGTTGACGCTGTTCGCGCCGCCGAGGGCGATAGCGGCACCGGTGAGGCCGGCGATAAGGCTGTGGCTTTGCGAGGTGGGGATGCCAAAACGCGATGCCGTGGCACCGTAGACGACAATGGAGAACAGAGCCGCGCAGAGGCACGCAAGCGCCATGGTGCTGTTTCCGCCAAAGTCGACGATATGTGAGATGGTGTTGGCGACGCTCGCGTTAAAGTGCGTCATGATGAGCACGCCCAAGAAGTTGAATGCGGCGCTCATGAGAATGGCGGCGCGGGCGGGCATGCAACGCGTAGTGACGCAGGTCGCGATGGCGTTGGGCGCGTCGGTCCATCCGTTGACGAAGATGGCGCCGAGCGCGAGAATCACGGTGACGGCAAGGACTGGGTTCGACACAATTTGGCCGAGGAAGGTTGAGAACGTTACGTCCATATATGGGCTTTCTCGAAGTTTGCAGACACGTTACAAAAACATGATAAATCGTATCACCTCCTGTGGGTTTCTTTCCCGAGTTCTGATGGGAGAAGTGAATTTTTTGGCACTAAAATTGAATATTAGCCCTGTTGACCGCGGGTATTCTTTTTGCTAACACGTCGTGCGGACGTGCGCATGCGGCCCGACACGCCAAAACCATAGCCTGTTCCCTTTACAACATACAAACATGCGTTCGATAATAGAGGGCATGGAATATCGACAGACAGACGGCAAAACTCGGCGCGTGCACAAGCAGTATGTGGACGTCGTGGCTCGCATCCTCGCGGGCGGACAGGTCGTGCCGGTCACCGTCTGCTGGGTCGACGGCCGTTGTTTTACGATCGACGAAATTATCTCGACCGTTGGGTTTGGCCTGATAGTCCACGGCATCCGTACGGCAACGTATAAGGTGCGTTTTGGCGGGCACGCGACCGAGCTGTATCTGGAGGACCAGACACGCGAGCGGGCGGACGGCTCGCAGGCGCACGTGATGCGTTGGTGGGTCTGGGCCTTTGATCGAACGCTTGAGGGCGAGCGCCGTAGGTAAGGACGTACAGCATTCGGGTACAATGACAGGAATCTTGTCACCTACGGCGCTGTCGTGCGCTTTTTGAAAGGACGAAGTATGAACGATATCCAGGGCTATCAGAACGGCCCCATCGAGACCGGCGCAAGTCGCGCCAAGGAGATGTCGCCGCGCGCGTACAATCTCACCATGTCTGCCCTGATCTTCTTGGGCTTTTGCGCCATGGGCGCCGGCGCCTACTTTACGAGCACCATGTCGTTTGCGCGCATGATGATGAGCGGCGCCGCCTTGCCGCTGATCTTTGGCTCGTTTATTTTGACCATCGTCGGCATGGTCATGATGTCGGCCGCCGCCAGCAAGCAGTCCGTGGGCCTGTCCCTTGTGGGCTACGTGATCTTTGCGAGTACCTTTGGCCTGACCGCGTCGTTTGGCCTTGCCAACTACGACCTGCCCACCATCAACACTGCCTTTATCGCCACGGCCGCCATCACCTTTGTCTTTGGCGCCTTGGGCGTGACGTTCCCCAAGTTTTTCCAGCGCGTATATGGCATCGGTTTTGGCATTCTGCTCGCCACTATTCTGGTTGAGATCGTGCTGATGTTCATAGGCGTCTCGCAGTCCATCACCGACCTGATCGTGATCGTGGTATTCGCCGGCTTTATTGGCTACGACACCTATGTTGCCACGACGGTGCCGCCCACGCTGCCCAATGCGGTGCTCATGGCGTCCAACCTGTTCGTGGACATCATCAATGTGTTCCTGCGCATTCTGAACATCCTCGGCCGTCGCGATTAAAGCGCGGCATTGCGGCACTTCCTGCCGGGCACGGTAAAACGATACGAAAGGCGGTCCTTCGGGGCCGTCTTTTTTGTGCGCGGCGGGGTATGATGGATGGGAAAAAGCCGATAGCGGCAGCGACAGGAAAGGTGGCCACGTATGGCAGATGTCGACAACAGGAACCGTAACCGCAGGTCTAACCGAGCGGGTCAGCCCAATCCCAAGCGCGAGGCCCGTGCCAAGGCCGCCGAGCGTCACGTGGCGACTGTGTCCGAAGCGTGCGCCAAGGACATTGAGCGTTCGCTTGCCGGCGTGCGCGAGTTCGATGGTATGCCTGCCGGCTTTGTCGCGACGATGAAGGCCAAGGCCCAGAAGGCAGCGGCTGCTGAGGAGCAGGCTGCCGAGGTTGTGGAGGCCGATGCTGCCGAGGTTGAGACTGCCGAGGTGGAGACTGCGGTCGAGCCCGAGGCGGCACCCGAGTCCACCGAGTTGGCCGACGAGGCTGAGTCCGCGCCCGCGGAGGAGGCTGCTCCGGTCCTGCCCGAGGTTACCGTGCTTGATGCCTCCGCCACGCAGGCAATCCTCGATAACGGCCGCGGCTATGCGCAGTTCTGCGACATGGCCGTGCTCGCTTTTGCCTCGTTTACCAATCCGGGCGGCGGCTATATCCAGGGCTACCTGGGCCAGGAGGCGACGCTCTGCGCCGATTCGTACCTGTACAACGTGCTCGACAAGCAGCGCAAGTGGTACGGCGAGAACCGTCGCCGCAACATCAACTGCGAGCTGTACCGCAATCGTGCGCTGGTGGTGCCCGCCGTGCGCTTCGACCGCAACCACGTGCACGCATACGCCGATGTAATCGTTGCCGCCGCACCCAACGCCAAGCGTGCTCGCCAGGAGTACCGCGTGGGCGACGATGCCTTGCTTGACGCCCTGCGCGACCGTATTCGCTTTGTCCTTGCCATCTGCGATGAGCTGGGTCGCGAGAAGCTCGTGCTGGGTGCTTGGGGCTGCGACAATAACGGCTTTGATGCCGAGGCCGTAGCCGAGCTCTTCCGTAAGGAGCTCGCGTCGGGCGACTTTAAGGTCAAGCAGGTCTTCTTTGCCGTGCCCTCTACGCGCTGGGATGAGGACTTCGCCAAGTTTGAGCACGTGCTGGCAAAGTTCCCCGAGCGCAACGAGGGGTCCTATGCCCAGGTTGCCGCCCGCGCCGCAGCCGCTCGTGCCGCCGAGCAGGCCCAGGCTGCCGCCGAGGACGATGAGGACGATGACGATTGGCGCAAGTACCTCTAATCGGTACGTGCCGACAGATAGGTCGAGCCGGCGGGAGGGCTACTCCCGTCGGCTTTTTACTAAAGGAAGGGCTTACGATGAAAAACGTTCTGTGCTTTGGTGACAGCAACACCTATGGCTATGATCCGGCTGGTATGCGCGATGGCACCGCGGTGCGCTATGCGCAGGATGTGCGCTGGTGCGGCGTGGCGCAGCGTGACCTGGGCGATGGCTGGCATGTGATTGAGGAGGGGCTCAACGGCCGCACGACGGTGCGCGACGATATGTGCCATCTGGACACTAACCTCAACGGCATTCGCGCGCTTCCGATGCTGCTCGAGGCCCATAAGCCGCTGGACGCCATTGTGATCATGCTGGGCACCAACGACTGTAAGACGGTCTTTAACGTGACAGCTTCCGATATCGCCCGTGGCGCCATGGCGCTGATTCGCGCCGTCCGCGCGTTTCCCTGGACCGACGCTGCGCCTTGTCCGCGCATTCTGCTGATGGCTCCCATCAAGATCAAGCCGCAGATCGCCGATGTGTATATGACCGACTTTGACAAGCATTCCGTTGAGGCATCTGAGCATTTTGGCGAGTACTATGCGCACGTGGCCGAGCAGTTTGGCTGCGACTTTTTGAATGCCGCCGAGTTTGCCGAGCCGGGCGATATCGACTATCTGCATATGATGCCCGAAAGCCATGAGAGCTTGGGACATGCCGTGGCAGCCAAGCTCCAGGACATGCTCGGTGAGTAGCGCGACCCCAAGCCACCACAAAGGTACCTTTGCGGTGGCTTGATTCGTCTGTTTGTCTCGATCTGTAACAGTTGTAAGGTCGAAAACGGGCTAGATGTTACAGATTGAGATTATTTAGGTCGATATCGGTCGTTTGTCTCGATCTGTAACATCTAGGGTCGATTTTGCCGAGTTACTGTTACAGATCGAGATGTTTGTGGGAGCCGCCGCAAAGGTGTCTGTCGCCTTTGCGGTGGTTTTGGGCTGCGGGCTTTAATACTGCCACATGTGGTTGACGGGGCCGGAGCCTTTGCCCATGTCAAAGCCGGCGGCGAGAGCGCCGGTTAGGTAGGCCTTGCCGGCGTTGATGGCGTCGGCAAGTTCCATGCCCTGGGCCAGCGCGCAGGCGATGGCGGACGAAAGCGTGCAGCCAGTGCCATGCGTGTTGCCGGTCTCGATGCGCTTGTGGCGGAACCACGTGGTGAGTGGATCGCCCAGGTGGTTGCCCTCGTCATCGAGCGGCGCGGGCTCTGCGAGCACATCGTTTGCCTCGTTGACAAAATGCCCGCCCTTAACGAGGGACGCGCAGCCAAAGCGGCGGGTGAGGAGCATGGCGGCGTTTTGTTGCGTGCGCTCGGAATCGACTTCGTAGTCGAGCAGCGCCATAGCCTCGGGAATGTTGGGCGTGATAACGGTTGCCAACGGGAACAGGCGGCGGGTGAGTGCCTCAGCGGCATCCTCGGCAATGAGACGAGCACCCGAGGTGGCGACCATGACGGGGTCGACGACCACGTTGGTTGCGTTCCAGGCGCTCAGACGGTCGGCGATGACTTCGATAATCTCGACAGAAGAAACCATGCCGATCTTGACGGCGCTCGGGCGGATGTCGTCAAAGACAGCGTCGATTTGCGCGGCTACGATATCAGGGGAGATATTCTGCACGGCGGTGACACCGAGCGTGTTTTGTGCGGTGATGGCTGTAATGGCTGTCTCGGCATACAGGCGGTGCGCCGTAATGGTCTTGATGTCGGCCTGAATGCCGGCACCACCGCTGGAATCGGATCCTGCGATGGACAGGACGGCAGGTACCTTGCTACGATCCATGTTCGCTCCCTTGTCCGGTTGGATTCAAATGGGTCTTTTACCCCGCATTATAAAGATGCCCGGGCCGGCTGTATGCCGATCCCGGGCGGGCGATGCAATCTTTACGCAAATGTTAGCAAATGTTCACACGTCAACAATTGACGGGTGCTGCGGTGAGCTTATAGGCGATCGCGGCGATAGGGCTAGTCCTCCATGCCCAGGTCGATCGTGGTGCCCTCGAAGATCTTGTTGACGGTACGGACGGCGCACATCTTACCGCACATGGTGCAGGTGCCCTCGGTGGCGGCAGGGGATTCCTCGTAGCGCTTCTTGCCGGTGACCGGGTCGAGAGCACACTTCCACATGGCATCCCAGTCGAGTTTGCGGCGTGCCTGGCCCATCTTGTCGTCCATGTCGCGGGCGTGCGGCACCTTCTTGGCGATATCGGCGGCATGTGCGGCGATCTTAGTGGCCATGAGGCCGTCGAGCACATCCTGGGCGTTAGGCAGGCATAGGTGCTCTGCCGGCGTCACGTAGCACAGGAAGTCGGCGCCGGAGCTTGCGGAGATGGCGCCGCCGATGGCTGCGGTGATGTGGTCGTAACCCACGCCGATATCGGTCACCAGCGGCCCCAGCACATAGAACGGGGCGTTGTGGCACAGGCGCTTCTGCAGCTTCATGTTGGCGGCGATCTCGTCGAGCGCCATGTGGCCCGGTCCCTCGACCATAACCTGGACGCCGGCGGCCCATGCGCGCTTGCACAGCTTGCCCAGCTCGATCATCTCGGCGGTCTCGGTGGCGTCGTTGGAATCGTAGAGGCAGCCCGGGCGGCAGGAATCGCCGAGCGAGATCGTCACGTCGTACTCGTGGCAGATCTCGAGCACCTCGTCGTAGAACTCGTAGAAGGGGTTCTCATTGCCGGTGACCTCCATCCAGCCAAACAGCAGCGAGCCGCCGCGGCTGACGATGTTCATGAGGCGGCCGGTCTCCTTAAAGGTCTTGATGACCGACTTGTTGATGCCGCAGTGGATGGTCATAAAGTCCACGCCGTCCTCGGCGTGCGCGCGCACGACCTCGAGCAGGTCGTCCTTGGTAAGCTTGACCAGTGGCTTTTCCATGTAGCCGATGGCGTCGTACATGGGGACGGTGCCCACCATGAGCGGCGTCTCGTCGATGAGCTGCTGGCGGAACTGGCGTGTCTTGCCCGAGTTGGAGAGGTCCATGATGGCGTCGGCGCCAAAGTCCTCGGCGATCTTGACCTTCTTCCATTCCTCGGCGGCATCGGCCTTGTCGCCCGAGATGCCCAAGTTCACGTTGACCTTGGTGGACAGGCCCTCACCGACACCAAAGGCGCGCATGCCCTTTTTGATATGCACGATGTTGGCGGGAATGGCGATGCGGCCGTCGGCCACACGCTCGCGGATGTACTCGGGTTCGCGATGCTCGCGCTCGGCGACTTCCTTCATCTGCGGCGTGATCTGCCCGGCGCGGGCGAAGTCGATTTGCGTGACGAGCTTGGGCTCGGTCAGTGTGCTCATTGGCACGGCTCCCTTCGTTGGCATTACCCATATCAGGTTTGCGGGTCAGGGCGGGCGCGCCCAATCTCAGCCTGCCGTCCCGTCCTGCAAGCTCCCCGTTTATGTAATGGGCTCAAGTATAGCCTGAATGGGTACGATTGGGCCAACGAGCGTGCCTGTGGGGAGGCGAACATGGAAGACAAGCATCTATATCGAGAGACACAATGGGACGTATCGGCCGAGGAGGGCCGTGCGCACCATGGGTTGGTCGCGATTGGCTTTGCGGTGCTTGCCGTGCTGGTGATTGCCTTTTGTATCTGGACGTTTGGTGGTCGCGGCGGCGCCGCCTGGGAGTTTGAGGCCGACGATGCCCTGCCGATCATGACGGTAAAGGTCGCTGGCGGTAACACGGTGGCAGCTCCCGGCGACTATTGGTATCCGTGCGATAGATTTGTCCAGTTGCAGCTGAGCGGTGGTTCCATTCCTGGTGAAGAGATTGAGCGCGTGACCTTCGATGCGTCGCTTAAGACGCTGTTGGTTGAGCTCAAAGATCAAGGGGATGTGCCCACGACAATGGATATCGCGCTGACGGAATGGCGCCTGGAGCCCCCGTCGGGCGTCAAGGTATCCGAGGTGGAGCATGTCAAGATTACCTATCAGGACGGCTCGACAAATGAAATTGCCAAAGCCGACGGCTTGGCGGAATAAACGCCGTGCCTAGGCAGCACATTCAAAAGTGGCGGTGGTCCTACAAGGCCTGTTCGTTCAGGAAGACCAAAGTGTTTTTATTTGAAAGCTCGGGAAAGTGACGATAACCAACGTCGAACGCGGTGAGTTCGCTTACATCCTCGAGCTTGTTTTCTGCCATCCAGCGCACCATGGAGCCGCGCGCCTTTTTGCTGGCGGTCGAGCGCTGGATGGGCTTGCCGTTGCGGACGCCTTCGCCAAAGAGACACGTGACGACCGTGACGTCGGTGGTGAGGCGGGCCAGAACGGCCTTGGCGTATTCCACGCTGGCAAGGTTGACGATCGTAGCGTTGGAGCCTGCCGGAGCGATAGCCCGTGCGAGCTTGTCGCCCCAAAACGCGTAGAGGTCTCGGGCACCGTCGATGGCAAGTTTCGCGCCCATCTCCAGCCGATACGGTTCAACGGCATGAAAGGGGCGTACGCATCCGTAAAGGCCCGAGAGGATCCAGAGATGGTTTTGCAGCCAGTCGAGCTGTGCGGCATCCATGACCTCGGGCGCCATGCTTTGGTATTGGATGCCGTGATAGGACATGACGGCGGGGGAGAGGTGACGGGCGAGTGCGGGATTGTCGAGATCGCCGTTTTTCAGGATGGGCCCGAACTCATGCAGGGTGTTGAGACAAGGCCCCAGCAGTTTGTCACTCACGTTCCACAGCGCCTGCAGGCCGACGCTGCCTTCATTTCGTTCGATATCTAGCAGTGCGCGGTGGAGGCGAGCCGTCTCGTGCGCAAAAGGTGGAATGCCCAGGACTTCAAAAGCATCTTGGGCCGCGCGCATCTGCTTGGCGGGCGAAATGATGACCTGCAGCATGGACTCTCCTCTGCCAAAAAGGAAGTTGCGGTGGAATACGGTCTGTTTGGGCCGTTTATTGGCCAGTTTAATCTGTATTTCACCGCAACTGATGAAGGGTTGGTTAGGCGCGCTCGATGAAGGCCTTGTAGCCGCGATAGGCCTCGTAGATATCGGCCTTGTTGGCGACCTCCCACAGGGCATGCATGGACAGGACGGCAACACCGGAGTCGATGACGTTCATGCCGTACTTGGCCATGATGTAGGCGATGGTGCCGCCGCCGCCCGCGTTGACGCGACCGAGCTCGCAGGTCTGGAAGTCCACGCCGGCCTCGTCCATGATGTCGCGGACGAGGGCCACGTACTCGGCGTCGGCGTCGTTGGAGCCACCCTTGCCGCGGCTGCCCGTGTACTTGTTAAAGCACAGGCCGCGACCCATGAAGGCGGCGTTCTTGGTCTCGAACTTGCCGGCATAGCCCGGGTCGAAACCGGCGGACACGTCGGAGGAAAGCATGCGGCTGTGGGCGAGCGCGCGGCGCAGGGCCAGCGGACTATCCTCGCCGGCGAGCGTCATGATCTCGGCGACGGTGTTCTCGAAGAAGCGGCTCGTCATGCCGGTGGCACCTACGGAGCCGATCTCCTCCTTGTCGACGATGAGCGTGATGCTCGTGCGCTCCACGTTGGCGACGTCGATCTGGGCGAGCATGGAGGGATAGGCGCAGACGCGGTCGTCGTGGCCATAGCCCAGAATCATGGAGCGGTCGAGGCCCATGTCACGGGCCGGGCCGGCGGGCACGACCTCGATCTCGGCGGAGAGGAAGTCCTCCTCCTCGACGTCGTACTGCTCCTTGAGGATGTCAAGGAACATCTGCTTGACGGGCTCCTTGGGGGCGTCTTTGTCGTCCTCGTCAAACTTGACGGGGCGGCCGCCCACGATCACGTCGAGGATCTCGGCATCGACGGCGTCCTTGGCGGGCTTGGCCATCTGCTCGCTCGAGAGGTGGATCAGCAGGTCGGAGATGGTAAAGACCGGGTCGTCTGCCTTGTCGCCGATGTTGATGTCGACGGTGGTGCCGTCCTTTTTGCAGATGACGCCCACGAGTGCGAGCGGGGAAGCGACCCAGTGGTAGCTTTTGACGCCGCCATAGTAGTGCGTGTCGAGATAAGCCATGTCGCCGGCCTCGAAGGCGGGGTTCTGCTTAAGGTCTAGGCGCGGCGAGTCCACGTGGGCTCCCAGGATGTTAAAGCCCTGCTCGAGCGGGGCGGTGCCCAGGTTGACGAGCATGAGGTCCTTGCCGTGATTGGCGGCGTACACCTTGTCGCCGGCCTTGAGCGCGCGGCCCTCGGCGATCACGGTCTCCAGATTGACGTAGCCCGCCTCCTCGGCCATCTTGATACCGGTCTTGACGCACAGGCGCTCGGTCTTGTTCTCGCTCAAAAATTGCTTATAGCCGCGGCAAAGCTCCTCGAGCTCCTCGATTTGCTGTGGCGTGTACTTTTTCCATGCGCAGGGACGCTCCATGACGCAGGCTCCTTTCGGATCGATCGTGCTGGTTGATGTACCGTGAGCCATCGTATCACGCGCGGGCCCGCGGCGGCAGGGGAGCCTGATGTGCGGTGGTCGCGGGGCGGGGAGCGTGTAAACTGGAGTGAGCAAACCGTGCCCAGCCCAAAGCGAGGTATTCAATATGTCTGACAAGCGCCGCACCTTTGCCGTTATCGACGGCAACTCGCTCATGCATCGCGCCTTCCACGCCGTGCCGCCGACCATGAACGCGCCGGACGGTCGCCCCACCAATGCGATCTTTGGCTTTCTGAACATGTTTCTCAAGATGATCGATGCCTTTAACCCCGACGGTGTGATCGTGGCGTTTGATAAGGGCAAGCCGCGCGTGCGCATGGAGATGCTGCCGCAGTATAAGGCGCAGCGCCCGCCCATGGACCCCGATCTGCACGCGCAGTTTCCGATGATCAAGGAGCTGCTCACCGCGCTCAACGTGCCGATTCTGCAGTCCGAGGGCTGGGAAGGCGACGATATCCTGGGAACCATGGCGCGCCTGGGCGAGCAGGCCGGCTGCGACATGCTGCTGGTGACCGGTGATCGCGATATGTATCAGCTCGTGACCGAGCACGTCAACGTGGTCTCGACCCGCAAGGGCCTGTCCGACGTGGCGATTATGACGCCCGAGAGCGTGGACGATCTGTATCACGGCATCACGCCGGCGCTCGTGCCCGACTTTTATGGCCTGAAGGGCGACACGTCCGATAACATCCCCGGCGTGCCGGGCATCGGCCCCAAAAAGGCGAGCGCGCTCATTGCGCAGTACGGTAGCCTGGACGAGGTCATCGCACACGCCGACGAGGTCAAGGGCAAGATGGGCGAAAACCTGCGAGCACACATCGACGATGCCCTGCTGAGCCGCAAGGTCGCGACCATCCGCACCGATGCGCCCGTTGAGCTCGATTTTGAGACGACGTCCTTCCCGGCGTTTTCTGCCGATGAGGTTTCTGCGGCGCTGGGTACGCTTGGTATCACCGCCATGCAGAACCGTTTCTTGGCGCTGATCGGCGGCGAGGGCGGGGCTGCTGCTGCCTCCAGTGTGTTTGAGATGCCTGCGATGGTTCGCGCGGCCGCCGGCGATGCTGACGCGCTTGGTGCCGTTGCGGCTGAGGTCTCCCGTGCGATTGGTGCCGGTGAGTGGGTCGCCGCCGTGGTGGACGACGACAAGGAAGAGGGCGCGCTCTTTGGACTGACGCGCACGCTGTGGTTGGCGACGTCCAAGGGCCTGTTCGCGCTCGAGGAGGGCGACAGCGGTGCGGCGGCTGAGGTTGAGGGCTTCAACTTCGTCCACGGCGTGATTGCCGGCGTGCTCGCGCGTCTGTTTATGGAGGGCCGTGTGGCGAGCCCAGATATGAAGGCGCTGTTGCATGAGCTTTCGCCCATCGATTCCTCTGAGCCCGAGCTCATGGATCCGCTCGCTGCCGATTCCACGCGTATCTTCGATACCGTGGTCGCCGCCTACCTGCTGGATTCCGACCGCTCCGAGTTCGATGAGGCATATCTTGCCGATACGTATCTGCAAATGACGCTGCCTGCGGCGCGCGGCGCAGAGGGTGCTGGTGAGGACGCTTCTCCGCTCGCCGCTCGCACCGCCGCCCTGACGCTGGCTCTCGTGGCGCCGTTGCGCGACTGCATGGCCCGCGAGAACGCCGTCAACGTGTTCGATGGCATCGAGATGCCGCTCGTTCCGGTACTTGCCAAGATGGAGCGCGCGGGCATGCTCGTGGACCCCGACCGCCTGCACAGTCTGTCCGAGGGTCTGGCGACCCAGATTGCCGAGGTCGAGCGCAGCATTCGCGACCTGGCGGGTGACGAGACCTTTAATATTGGCAGTCCCATGCAGCTGTCGCACGTGCTCTTTGATGTGATGGGGCTTCCGACCAAGGGCCTCAAGAAGACTAAGCGCGGCTATTATTCGACCAATGCCAAGGTGCTGAGCGATCTTGCCCGCGACCACGAGATCGTGCGCCTGATTTTGGACTGGCGTGAGAAGTCCAAGATTAAGTCGACCTATCTGGACACGCTAGGTCCGCTGCGTCGTGGCGACGGTCGTGTGCACACCACGTACAACCAGACCATCACCGCGACGGGGCGTCTGTCTTCGAGCGACCCGAACCTGCAGAACATTCCGACGCGCTCGGAGCTGGGGCGTACCGTCAAGACGGCGTTCTCGGCGGGCGAGGGCAGCGTCTTTTTGGCGGTGGACTACTCGCAGATCGAGCTGCGCCTGCTCGCGCACATCTCGGGCGATGAGGCGATGCGCGCGGCGTTTCTCTCCGGCGAGGACGTCCACCGCGTCACGGCCTCACAGGTGTTCGGCGTGCCGCTTGAGGACGTCACCGCCGAGGAGCGCCGGAGAGCGAAGGCCGTGAACTTCGGCATCGTGTACGGCATTTCCGCCTTCTCGCTCGCGCAGGACATCGGCGTCGGCTACGGCGAGGCGAAGGAGTATATGGACGCCTATTTCGCGCGCTTCCGCGGCGTGCGCGATTACCAGAAGGAAGCCGTCCGGCGCGCCAAGGCGCTCGGCTACGCCGAAACGCTCTTTCACCGGCGGCGCTATCTGCCGGAGCTGAACGTTCCGGCGCTGCGCGCGTTCGGCGAGCGCGTCGCGCTCAACATGCCGATTCAGGGCACGGCGGCGGACGTTATAAAGCTCGCCATGGTGCATGTGGATCAGCGGCTTCGCGCCGAGGGCATGAAGGCAAAGCTCATATTGCAGGTGCACGACGAGCTGATCGTCGAATGCCCGGAAGCGGAGCGGGAAAAGGCCGTGCAGGTGCTGCGCGAGGAAATGGAACATGCCGTAGCTTACACCGTGCCGCTCACCGCAGACGCCGGCTGGGGCAGAAACTGGGCGGAGGCGCACGGGACATGATCGTTCGCAGAGCGGAGCTTTCCGACATTCCCGCCGTTGCCGCGCTCGAGCGCGCCGAATTTCCGGACGTCGCGGACGAAGGAATGCTCGCGCGCCTTTGGGAAACGGACGGCGGCGTCATCCTCGCCGCCGAAGAAGGGAATGACCTTCTCGGCTACGTCTGGGCGCGCTTCGTGCTCGATGAGGGCGATATCGGCAACGTGGCCGTGGCGCCGGACTCTCGCCGCCGCGGGATCGGCGCGGCGCTCCTGAAAGCGCTTTTTGCCGAAAGCGAGCGGCGCGGCGCCGCCGTTTTACAGCTCGAGGTGCGCGAGAGCAATCTCGCCGCGCGGCGGCTCTATGAAAAAAACGGCTTTGAAATCGTGGGAAAACGAAAAAACTACTATGAAAAACCGGCGGAAGATGCTATTCTGATGTCGAAATTCTTCCAAAAAGAGGCGGAGTAACGCAATGCTGATATTATCCGTGGAATCCACGTGCGACGAGACCGCCGTCGCCGTGACCGAAAATGGACGAAAGGTCCTCACCGACCAGATCTTCTCGCAGGCCGACCTGCACGCCGTATACGGCGGCGTCGTGCCGGAGATCGCCTCGCGCAGCCATGTGGAGGTCATCTCGCGGCTGGCTGACCGCGCGATCGCGGCGGCGGGCGTGAAAAAGTCCGAGCTTGACGCCGTGGCGGTGTCGTATGCGCCGGGACTCATCGGCGCGGTGCTCGTGGGCGTGAACTTTGCCAAGAGCGCCGCGGCGGCGCTCGGCATCCCGCTCATCCCGGTGCACCACATCCGCGGCCACATCGCCGCAAACTACATTGCCTATCCGGAGCTTGAGCCGCCGTTCCTCTGTCTTGCCATCTCCGGCGGCAACACGATGCTCGTGGACGTGCGCGACTATACCGATCTTCGCATTCTCGGCCAGACGCGCGACGACGCCGCGGGCGAGTGCTTTGATAAATCCGCGCGTGTGCTCGGCCTGCCGTATCCCGGCGGCGCGCCGATCGACCGGCTGGCGAAGGAGGGGCGTGACGACGCCTACACGCTGCCGCACCCGTTCGTCGGCGAGAATCCCTATGACATGAGCTTTTCCGGTCTCAAGACCGCCGTTATCAATCTTGCCCACCACTGCGAGCAGACCGGCGAGGCGCTCGACCGCGCGGGGCTCGCGGCGTCGCTCTGCCGCGCGGTGAGCGAATCGCTCGTGCCGCGCACGATGGCGGCGGCCGCGGAGCTCGGGTACAAAAAGATCGCCGTGGCGGGCGGCGTCGCGGCAAATTCTCGCATCCGCGCCGATTTTGCCGCCGCCGCGGAAAAGGCGGGCGCGCAGCTCTTCGTCCCGCCGCTCCGTCTCTGCGGCGACAACGCCGCGATGATCGGCTGCCAGGGCTATTATGAGTTCCTCGCCGGGCACACCGCCGGGCCGGAGCTCAACGCCTACGCAACGATGCCGCTCGAAAAGCAGATCGGATAAGATAGCGTCAATTAACAAGGGCACGCACGTCGGACAGCCAGCCTTTTCGGTGCTTTTTGCCCT
>CAJMPE010000030.1 GCA_905215275.1 uncultured bacterium
CCACGAGGTCGCACGCTCCTACATCAAGTATCGCTACACTCACGATGCAATGCGCCAGCACAATACCACAGATGACAAGATTCTTGCCCTCATCGAATACAGAAACGAAGAGGTCAAGCAGGAAAACTCGAACAAGAATCCACAGGTGGTGTCGGTGCAGCGCGACTACATGGCCGGTGAAGTCAGTAAAGATTTGACCATGCGTATGCTGCTGCCGAAGGACATCGTAGAAGCTCACAACGCGGGCATCATCCATTTCCACGATGCTGATTACTATGCCCAACATATGCACAACTGCGACCTGCTCAACCTCGATGACATGCTGCAGAACGGTACAGTGATTTCCGGCACTCTGATTGAGCGCCCGCATCGGTTCTCTACCGCTTGCAACATCGCCACACAGATTATCGCACAGGTGGCCTCCTGCCAGTACGGTGGTCAGAGCATCAGCTTGACCCATCTTGCCAAATTTGTTGATGTCAGCCGTAAAGCCATCTGCAAAGAGGTCGACAAGGAAAACGCTGAGCTGCATCTGAACCTTACGGAGTATCAGCGCAACCAAATCGTTGACGGTCGTCTTCGCAAAGAAGTTCGCGCCGGTATCCAGACGATTCAGTATCAGGTCGTGACCCTTATGACCACCAATGGCCAGGCGCCGTTCGTGACGGTCTTTATGTATCTTAACGAGGCCCGTACGCCTCAGGAGAAGCACGACCTTGCCATGATCGTGGAGGAGACGCTTCGCCAGCGCTACGAGGGCGTTAAGAACGAGGCCGGCGTGTGGATTACCCCGGCATTCCCCAAGCTTATCTATGTACTCGAGGACGATAACGTTCACGAGGATTCCCCGTACTTCTACCTGACCCAGCTGGCTGCCAAGTGCACCGCCAAGCGCATGGTGCCCGATTACATCTCCGAGAAGAAGATGCGCGAGCTCAAGCTGTCGAAGGGCGAGACCGCCGGCAACGGCGATTGCTACACCTGCATGGGTTGCCGCAGTTTCCTGACGCCCGACCGTTCGGGCAACGGTTTTAACAACGTTGCCAACGCGCTGAACTACGACCCGAACAAGCCCAAGTACTATGGTCGCTTTAACCAGGGCGTTGTGACCATCAACCTGCCTGATGTCGCACTGAGCTCGCACCAGGATATGGACAAGTTCTGGAAGATCTTCGATGAGCGCCTTGAGCTGTGTCACCGTGCCCTGCTGTGCCGTCATGAGCGCCTGATGGGTACACTTTCTGACGCCGCGCCGATTCTTTGGCAATACGGCGCCCTGGCGCGTCTGAAGAAGGGCGAGACGATCGACAAGCTGCTCGTGGGCGGATACTCTACGATCAGCCTGGGCTATGCCGGCCTGTATGAGTGCGTTAAGTACATGACGGGTCACAGCCACACCGAGAAGGAGGGCACGCCGTTTGCCATGGCCGTCATGCAGCACATGAACGACAAGTGCGCCGAGTGGAAGGCCGAAAGCGATATCGACTTCTCGCTGTACGGCACCCCGCTTGAGTCGACGACCTACAAGTTTGCCAAGTGCCTGCAGCGCCGTTTTGGCATTATCCCGGGCGTGACGGACAAGGGCTACATTACCAACAGCTATCACGTCCATGTGTCCGAGGAGATCGACGCATTCGACAAGCTCAAGTTCGAGGGTATGTTCCAGCAGCTTTCGCCGGGCGGTGCCATCTCCTACGTCGAGGTTCCCAACATGCAGGACAACCTCAAGGCTGTCATTCGCGTGATGCAGTACATCTACGACAACATCATGTACGCCGAGCTCAACACCAAGAGCGACTACTGCCAGGTGTGCGGCTACGACGGTGAGATCAAGATTGTCGAGGACGATGGCAAGCTGGTGTGGGAGTGCCCCAACTGCGGCAACCGCGACCAGGAGAAGATGAATGTCGCTCGTCGTACGTGCGGCTACATCGGTACCCAGTTCTGGAACCAGGGTCGAACCGAGGAGATCCGCGACCGCGTGCTGCATCTCTAATAACCATCCCAGGCTGCCCCGTAGCGAGGCCCCGGACCTTTACTCGCTATTTCGGACAGTCCTGGCTCACGACGGAGGCGCCACTGGCGCCTCCTGTTCGTGCGGAACTCATATCGAGCAAAGGTCCGGGGCCTCGCTACGGGCAGCCAAGTTGATGTAGCTGAGATGCGGCATGCGGTCTGCTCACTCCTCGAAGTTCTTAGCGGAAATAATTTGAGCTGCAGCTGCGATTTACTTGCGATGGCGGTTGAGCTGCAGCTGAGTATTTATTGGACCTCGAACCCTATGCTCGATGTTCGCTTCGTTCATTGAGTTACCCTTTGCATGAGGCCGGGACATATCGTCCCGCCCGCAGTTTCGCAGGCCGAAGGCCGAGAATGTTTGAGGACGGGAAGATATGTCCCGGCCTCCCGGGAGAGTTACTTATGAACTACGCGAACATTAAGTATTTCGATATTGCTGATGGTGAAGGCGTTCGTACTTCTCTGTTTGTGAGCGGGTGCCGTCGTGGGTGCAAGAATTGCTTTAACTCTGTCGCGTGGGACTTTGCTGCGGGCGAGCCGTTCGATCGCGCCGTCGAGGATAAGATTATCGAGAGTCTCGATCATCCCTTTATCGATGGCCTGACGATTCTGGGTGGCGAGCCTATGGAGCCCGAGAATCAGGCGGGGCTTGTTGACTTTATCGAGCGCGTGCGTGCGGCCTATCCTGCTGGGTCGGGCAAGACCATTTGGTGCTTTACCGGTGACGTGCTCGAGGAGCTTATGCCGGGTGGCCGTCATCATACCGAGGGGACGGACCGTATCCTGGCCTGCCTCGACATGTTGGTGGACGGCCCGTTCGTTCAGGATCTGTACGATATCTCGTTGCGCTTTAGGGGCTCGAGCAATCAGCGCGTGATCGACATGAACGCCACGCGCGCTCGTGCTGCACGTGAGGGCGTTGCGCTTTGCGATGCTGTGGAGCTTTGGCGGGACGATCCGGTCTATTCGACCCATACTATGTAGCTGGCAGAGGTTGCGTGCCGGCGTGGTACCATAGCGCGAACGCGAAATCGAAAAAAGTGAGGCCCAGATGGTCGATCAGGAAAAAGTCGAGACTGCCATTAAGCTGCTGCTTGAAGGTATAGGCGAGGACCCAACTCGTGAGGGCCTGCTGGAGACTCCGGCACGCGTCGCCCGTATGTATGGCGAGATTGCCGGCGGTATGGACCAGAGTGCCGAGGAGCACCTGTCCAAAACTTTTGCCGTCGCTTCGAACGATTTGGTTATCGAGCGCGACATTACGTTCTACTCGCTGTGCGAGCATCATCTGCTGCCGTTTTATGGCAAGGCCGCCATTGGTTATATCCCTAACGGTCGGGTGGCTGGACTTTCCAAGCTCGCCCGCACGGTTGAGGTCTATGCCCGCCGTCTGCAGCTGCAGGAGCAGCTGTGTGCGCAGGTTGCCGATGCTCTCATGGAGTATCTTGCTCCCCAGGGAGCGATTGTGTTGATGGAGGCCGAGCATATGTGCATGACGATGCGTGGCGTGCAAAAGCCCGGCACCAAGACCGTGACGCTCGCTCGCCGCGGCATCTTTGAGACCGATCCGTCGCTCGAGGAGCGATTCTTTAGGATGCTGGACCGCTAACCATGAGAGCCGTTAACGACTTTGCATCGAAGACCGATGAGGGAACGCCGCGTCGCGGTTTTATGGCTTCGGGCCTAGCCCCCTTTGGTGCCATGCCTCGTATCGATTACATCTGTGCCAACGGCCTGTTCCGGCGGCACCTGGGCAACATTGCACAGTTGGAATCGGGGCGTATCTTCTGCCGCCACGGTATTGACCATCTGCTCGATGTCGCTCGCATTATGTGGATCAAGAATCTCGAGGAACAGCTCGAATTTGACCGCGAGGTCATCTACGCCACGGCACTTCTTCACGATATCGGCAAAGATGAACAGTATGAATCGGGTATATCCCATGATGTTGCAAGCGAACGCGTCGCTGATGCGATTCTCGGCGGCATGCCCGATGACGTAGCGTTTGAGCCGGCCGATGCTGCGGCCATTAAGACGGCCATTCTGGGCCATCGAAAGCTGCGCGTGAACAGCCAACCGCTCGAGCGTCTGCTCTATGCAGCCGACAAAGCGTCGCGCGCCTGCTTTGCATGCCCCGCGCGCAATGCTTGCAATTGGAGCGATGATAAAAAGAACCTGTCGATTCGCGTGTAGTTAGTTTGCGCGGTCGGGGTTCTAAACGAAGGAGACGATCGCGATGAGTAACAAGAAACTGCCCGAGAATGCAACCAAGACTGAAGGCGCCGAGCTCGCCCGCCGTGGAAGGGGCGAAATATCCACCGCAGCGGCGGTGCCCCACGTGAGCTATGACGACCTGCGCCATGCTGACCGCATTACTATCGACGGTCTCGAGGTCTTTGCCAACCACGGTGTGTATCCCGAAGAGAACGCGCTGGGCCAGAAGTTCATCGTGTCCTTGGTGCTCTATGCCGACCTGCGTGCAGCAGGGGAGCACGACAACCTGGATGCCTCGATTGATTATGGCTCGGTGTGTCACGATGTCGACGGATATCTGCGCGAGCATACGTTTAAGCTCATCGAGGCTGCAGCCGAGGGTGTGGCCCAGATGCTGCTGCGTCGTTACCCCCTGCTGCTTGGCGTGCGTGTTAAGCTCGATAAGCCTTGGGCTCCCGTCGGTCTTCCCCTGGCAAGCTGCGGCGTCGAGATCGAGCGAGTGCGCTAGTCGACGCTAGAGCTTGTTGAGGGGTGGCCGCTTGAGCCGCTGCGACAGAGCCCTATTGTTGGGGCAGTACGTGTCGAGCAGGGCGTGAAACCGCTGATTGTGGCTTTGGACGAGCTCGTGGGCGACAACCATGTCGAGGCATTCGACAGGGTAGGCGGCGAGCTCGCGCGCGATGCGAATGGCGCCGGTTTTGGGTGTGCATGAGCCCCAGCGCGTCTTCATACTGCGTACGGAAACGCGGGAAACGGCGATACCCATTGCGATTTCGTATGCATGCACCATATCGCGCAGCGCTGTGGTGACCTCGGATGCATAGAGCTGGTCGATGCGGGTCTGGAGCTCATCGGGCGTCAGGCCGTCGAGGATTGCGCGCCGCTCGGCCTGTAGGCGTTCGTTCGATTTGTCGGCGCCCATAAAACTTGCGAAGGTGGCCTGCTTGGGCCGCGGTGCGGGCGATGCAAAGTTGTGATCGAGCGCATCTTGTACCGTGATGGGCTTGCCCCAAAGCGCAATGATGGACGAGGGACTGAGCGGCTCTCGCGCCGTCGCCTGATGTTGCTCACGCTGGTCAAGTCGGCTGATAATCCAGGCGCTGTTGCGCTTCACAAACGCTTCGATACGCTCGCGGCTGGCGCCGAGCGGTGCGCTGGCGTGGGCCTCACCGCTCGATGTGACGCGTAGGTTGAAGTTCTTGACGCGCTTTTTGGTAACGACGACGGGGATGGATGTGCCATCCGGTCGGGATACGGTAATCGTAAATTGCTGCGTCAAAAGCGGTCCTTCAGATTGGGGACGGGCCGGCATGTCGACCGTTCGGCATACCGGCCCGCTCAAGGGATGTGAAATTAATAGCGCTCAAAGAAGGCAAGCGCGTTGTCGCTGCAGAGCTTTTGCATCACGGTCTTGCCAAAATGCTTGGAAAGCATGTTCTGGAACTCGGGCATCTTGCTGGCATCGGAGAGGAAAGCGGGCACCGTGGCACCGTCCCAGTCGCCGCCGAGCGCGATGGCGTCCTCGCCGCCCAGGTCGAGCCAGTGCTCGATATGTGCCGCCAGCTGGTCGAAGGTGACGTCTGCAGCGGTCTCGTCGGTTGCGTCGTTGGAAAGGAACTCGCTGCAGTAGTTGAGGCCGACGATACCGCCCATGTCGCGAATGGTGCGGAACTGGTCGTCGGTGAGATTGCGCTTGACGCCGCAGACGGTGCGGGAGTTGGAGTGGCTGGCGACGAAGGGGCGCGTGGCGTGGGCGACAACCTCGTCAAAGCACTCATCGTTGAGGTGGGAGACGTCGAGTACCATACCGGCGTGCTCCATCTGCGTAAGTGCCTCGATGCCGGCGGCGGTGAGGCCGGCGTGGGTATCGTGCCCGCTCGCGAGCGGTCCCTGCGCGTTCCAGCTGAGTGACGACATAAGCACGCCCAAGCTCTTGAGCACCTCGATCAGCGCGGGGTCCTCGGCAAAGAACGTGGCGTTTTCGATGGTGTGGATGCAAGCGACCTTGCCGTCCTTGAGCGCGGGGCGAATGTCTGCGGCGCTGCGTACGTTGACCATGCGGTCGTGGTTGAGCATTGCCTGGCCGCTCATATGCGCCATGATTTGCGCCTGGAAGCGCGCGGCGTGGGCGGCGGGAATCTCGTCGGGGACAAACGTGGCGAAGCACTGTGCCCACGGCGTGTTGCCGATCTTTGCGAGCGAGATGGCGCAGGCGTTGTCCTCGATGAGATCGAAATCTTGCGGATGCGTTTCGTCGCCGGGGAAATAACCGTCGGTGCCGGCGGTAAAGCGCAGGTCGAGATCGAGCGTGGCCCAGCCGATGCGGTCAGCGGTGTCGCAGTGTAGGTCAAATACGGGATATGCCATGGTTCCTCCGGTTGCAGCGTTTCTTTGCAAACTGTCATTGAATTGTATGACTAGGGTATAGTTAGCGCCATATGTTCATGGCGGCCCGCGTTGTGCGCCGCCCTTATTACGGAGGTTACCATGTCCAACCAGGGCAAGAAGGTCAAGACCCATTATCGCGGCACGCTCGATGACGGCACGCAGTTCGATAGCTCCTACGATCGCGGCGAGCCGCTGGAGTTCACCTGCGGCGCCGGTCAGATGATCAAGGGCTTCGACGCCGCTGTTGTCGACATGCAGGTGGGCGAGAAGAAGACCGTGCACATCCCGGCTGCCGATGCCTACGGCGAGCACAATCCCGAGATGGTTATTACCTTCCCGGCCGAGCAGGTTCCCAACATCGAGCAGATCGAGAAGGGCATGAAGCTCTTCCTGTCCACGCCGAGCGGCATGCCTGTCCCCGCCGTCGTCATTGACGTGACGCCCGAGGCCGTGACGCTCGACGCCAACCACGAGTTGGCCGGCAAGGACCTCAACTTTGATATTGAGCTCGTCGAGGTCGAGGGCTAGAGCATGCCTGAACGCTTGGTTTCGACGACATGTTTGGGAAATCTCAACGATCCGTCCTATGAACTCCTGCTTCGCCGGGAGCTGGGCGGTGTCTTTGAGGTCGATGAGCTACTGCTCGATTGGGACCAGGCTGATGTATGCGTGTTTGTGGGCGTGACGGAGCTGGGGCGCACGATCGATGTTCGGCTGGATGCTACCGACGGTGGTCGTCTTGCCGACGGCGACGTGCTCGCCATTGACCGTTCGGGCGTGGTGCCCGTGGCGGTTGTCGTGCGCCTGCGCAGCGCCGAGGTTTATTTGGTCGAAGTCGACCGCATGGATCCGATTGCGCTCGCGCATGCGTGCTGGGAGATCGGCAACATGCATGCGCCGCTCTTCCGGGGCGACTCGGACGAGCATACCGTGCGCATGTATACGCCGGTGCAGCCTGTTTTGGGCCGCATGCTCCGGGGTATCGAGGGCGTTCGCCTCTCGGTGGTTACCCGTGAACTCGATACGGACCGGCGCTTTGCGTCGAGTGCGGCGGAGGTCGTCGTTAGCATGGCTCCGGACTTTACCATCGTAAAGAAGGCGCGCGGTTAACGTGCGTATGAGTAAGACGGACTTTGAGAGGCAGCTATTCAAAGTCCGTCTTACTGTTGATGAGGTGCTTTGGGGGAAAGCATATGGGTCTTGAGGGAATCAAGCTGATTGCATGCGATTTGGACGGCACGTTGCTGCATCCGGGGGAGCGCGAGCCGCGTTCCGAGGCCTTTGAGCTTATCGATGAGCTACATCGTCGCGGTATCGTGTTTATGCCGGCGAGTGGTCGTCAATATGCGAGCTTGCGCTACCTGTTTGCCCCGGTGGCCGATGAGCTCGCCTATGTATGCGAAAACGGAGCCCTGGTGATGAGCGAGGGGCGTGCCGTGGTCAAGCGCTCTATGGAGCGTAGCCTTGCTATGGATATCGCGAATGCTGTGGTTGCGTATCCCCATGCCGACGTGACCCTTTCGTGTGAGGGACACCTCTACACCATGAGCGGCAACGATGCGTTCGTCGACCATTTGCGCTATGAGGTCCACTGCGACGTGGCGGTGGTCGACCGTCCCGAGGACATCGACGAGGACGTCATTAAGATTGCCTTCCAGACGCCCGAGGTGGATCAGCCGGCGGCGCTGGAGCATTTTGAGCGCCTCTTTAGCGACCGTGTCGACGTGATGACGTCGGGAACCGAATGGACGGACTTTATCGGTTTCGGTTCGGGCAAGGGCTCCGCGCTTGCCGATTACGGTCGTGCCCTGGGGATTTCGCCCGATGAGATGATGGCGTTTGGCGATAACGAAAACGACCGCGACATGCTCAACGTCGTGGGCCATCCCTATCTGATGGAGAGCTGCAACCCCTCTATGCGTGGCATTAACGACCGCGTCCGCTACGTGCGCACGGTCGAAGAAGAGCTGCGTCGTCTACTTGCTGAGTAGACATTTGGGACATGTCTAGAAATCTACTTTTTGCTGCAAAGTGCGGAAAGGTGGATTTTAAGGCATGTTCCAAACATCTACCGACAGTCAGGGCAGAGACCCTCGAAGATGGTGTAGTGCGACGTGACGTGCCAGCCGATTTGCTCGGACGCCTTGGCGTCGAGCTGGGCATCGAAGGGGAGCGGTACGTCGATGACGCGGCTGCACGAGGTGCAGATGATATGTGCGTGCGGCTCGATGGTGCGATCGAAGCGACTCCCGCCCGGCGTCTTGATCGAGAGGATTTCTCCGGCATCTGCCAAGAGATTAAGATTGCGGTAGACCGTACCGCGGCTGATTTTGTCATCCTGCGCGCGCACGACGTTGTAGATTTCGTCGGCGGTGGGATGGTTATAGCTTTGGCGCACGGCGTCAAGAACCAGCTTTCGCTGCCTGGTATTCCTTCTTTGCACCGCCATGCGCCTCGCCTCTTTTCTATCAACGGTCGTAGGTAAATGATACCGTATTTAGCACACAATACTAATAATGAGGAGTGAAACCGTCTTCATTGGCAAGTGGGGCTCGGGCCTGGGCGTCTACGAGGCGAAAACGCGTTCCCATGCGCTCGTAGGAGGCATGAAGCGTCTCGAGATGAGATAGGATGTTTGCCGGAGCTCCCTGTATCTCCATCTCGACTGAGCCGTCTTCCATGTTACGCACCCAGCCGGTGAGGGAACGCACCTGTGCGAGGTTGGTGTTGGTGAAGCGGAAACCGACGCCCTGGACCTGTCCCTCCCACCGCAGGAAATAGCGCTGCGGGGCGTCTTGAGTGGCCTCGTCGCTTGCGAGCACGGTGAGCCTACGGCGCAGCTCAAGCTCAACGCCAGAGGGCTTTTGGGGTTCGCGGCTGCCGCCGGTGACGCCCGAGAAAAGCTTGTCGAAAAAACCCATCGCTATGCCTGCTTGTTAGAGTCAGCGGGGAAGGCGATACCCGCCTGCTGGCGCACGGCATCCATGATACGCAGTGAGACGAGCGTGACGTCGCGGTAGTGGCCAAGCTCGTGACGTCCCGCCGGGGTCTCCCAAATCTCTTCCTTGACGTTATCGATGCCGCCGATGGCGGTGATAAAGTCTGCGAGTTCGTATTCCATGGTGTTGCTCGATTTGGGCAGGTCGAGCACGCGGCCGTTGTCGCTCTGTTCGCGCAGCGCCTCGGTCGCCGAGCCGCGTACGACGTCGCCGCGATAGTCGATGCGGACGTTGCGGGGCGTGGACAGATGGTCAATCTGGATAGTGCCACGCTCGCCTTCGATCTGCGAGGGCAGTAGGTCATTCGTAATTTTGGAATGCGCGAGCTCGACGGAGATACGGCCACCGCCGTAGCTGGCGAGGATGGAACCGCAGCCATCGATGGGGCCGTGCGTGAGCTGTCGCGTGGTGGGGTCGAGCAGAGTAGCCATGCTCGTAAGGCCGGAGGGCATGCCGAAAATCTCGACCATGGGCTCGACGGTGTAGACGCCAATATCCATGAGGGAACCCGATGCCATATTGCAGTCGAAGATATTGGTGGTGCGTCCCGCGAGAATCTCGTTGTAGCGCGAAGAATATTTGCCAAAACGCAATGAGGCGCGGCGGATGGGGGCGATCTCGCCCAGGGCGTCCTCGATGGCGTGGAAGGCGGGATCGTGAAGGGGACGCATGGCCTCGAGGGCTACGACACCTGCTGCCTCGGCAGCGCGGAAGACTTCCAGCGCCTGCGCTTCGGTGGCGCAGAAGGGCTTTTCGACGATAACGTGCTTGCCGCCGGCGATACAGGCGAGCGCCTGCTCGTAGTGGAGCGCATTGGGGCTGCCGATGTAGACGGCGTCGACGTCGTCGGCGGACGCAAGCTCGTCAAGTGCGGTGAAGTTACGCTCGCCGCCGCGCTCGGCGGTAAAGGCGGCGCCGCGATCTGCATCGCGCGAGAGCGTGCCCACAAACGTGGCTTGGTCGTTGGCGTTGACGACCTGGATAAAGTCGTCGGTGATCATGGATGTGCCGATGGTCGCGATGCGCAGCATACGTCCCCCTTGCGTTGTTTGGTCTACAGGATGAGTGTAGCGCGAGGGGGCAGAAAGTAGCGTGCGAAAACGCCGTTACAGGTCGCTCTCGTTAAAGCCGGTATCGATATCGAGGTTGCTGCCGTCGGCCGCCGTGGTGGCGAGCTCATCGCAGCGCTCGTTGAGCTCATGGCCGGCATGCCCTTTAACCCAGATGAACTCCACTTTGTGCTTGCTCTTTGCGTTGAGCAGGCGTTCCCACAAGTCGCGGTTCTTAACGGGCTGCTTGTTGGCGGTTTTCCAGCCGCGCTTTTTCCAGCCGTCGATCCAGTGCTTGTTGAAGGCGTTGACGACGTACTGCGAATCGGAATGGACTTCGACCTCGCAGGGGCGGTTGAGTGCCTCGAGCGCCACGATGACCGCCATGAGCTCCATGCGGTTGTTGGTGGTCTTGGCGTAGCCGCGCGAAAGCTCGGAGGTGAAGGTCTTGCCGGCGGGGTTGGTGTATTTGAGTACGGCGCCGTAGCCGCCGCGTCCCGGATTTGATCGGGCCGAGCCGTCGGTATAGATGATGACCTTCACATGGTTCCTTTCGTTGGGTATGTTTCGTGCGAGTGACCATTGTAGCGCCATGCCCGCCGGGGGCTAGCAATCTACGATTTCTACCCCGTCTTCCGACAGTTGATTGGCATGGATGATGCCGTCGAGCTCATCGAGGTATTGCTGCAAGAGGGGAGAGGGCTTGCGCTCGTCGTGCATGATATAGCCTACGTGCATCGTTGGGGCGTCTGCTAACGGGATCGATGCCATACCCCATTGCATTTCATTGGAGAGGACACCGGTCGACAGGGTGTAACCGTTCGACGTGATAAGTAAGTTGGTAAGTGTTCCGCGGTCCGAGATTCGTATGTTGCGGTCGCAAGGGATGTAGCTAAAGGGTTCCTCGGCGTAATAGAAGGAGTTCGAGGTTCCCTGCTCAAAGCTGTAGCGCGTATAGGGCGTGAGGTCGGCAAGGGACAGCTGAGGGCGGCGTGCGAGCGGGTGGCGCTCGCTAACGAAGACGTGGACCGTCGCGTCGAAGAGGGGATGGAAGCTTGCGCGGGCATCGGCGAAGGCCTTCTGCAGAACGCGGGCGTTAAAGTCATCCAGATACAGAATGCCGATATCGCTGCGAAACGCACGGACGTCATCGATGATCTGCGCTGTGGTGGTCTCGCGCATGATGAACTCGAACTTGCTGTCGCGGCAGCGCTCGACTACGTTGACAAAGGCCTCGACCGAAAACGCGTAGTGTTGGGCCGAGATGGCAAGGCGGGCCTGAGGTGTACCGCCGTCCTCGTAGCGGGCCTCGAGCATGTCGGCCTGCTCTACGACCTGGCGTGCATAACCCAAAAGCTCGGTGCCGTCGTTGGTGAGTGCAACACCGCGGCTAGAGCGCGTAAAGATTTCGATATGAAGTTCCTGTTCCAGGCTTTTGACGGCGTTGGAGATATTGGACTGTGCGGTATAGAGGCGCTGAGCTGCGGCGTTGATCGAACCGGACTCTGCCACGGCGATCAAAAAGCGAAGCTGCTGGAGGGTCATCGGCGCCCGTCCTTTCGATAGCTATCTAAAAAAACGATAACAGGTTAGCGCTTTTAAGTGATTGACCGAGGGGAACAATGCTCGTACTATTCAAAACACACAAAGGCGGTAGGTAATTAAGCCAACCACGGAACCGGGATGCGAAAGGAGGCCCGCATATGAATTGCTTACCAAGACGAATGCCGGGCTCCTGTTTGCGCCCGTTGGCGTGATCAGGAGACAGCGACTTACTTCTCTCTTTTTATTTACTTTTGTTCGATCAAGGAGATCATCATGAGCCAGTTCATCAACAACCCCGAGCACACCTTTGGTTTCGATACCCTGCAGCTGCACGTTGGCCAGGAGAGCGCCGATCCTGCATCCGACTCCCGTGCCGTGCCTATCTACCAGACCACGAGCTATGTGTTCCGCAACTCCCAGCACGCTGCCGACCGCTTTGGTCTTGCCGACGCCGGTAACATCTACGGCCGCCTGACCAACTCCACCCAGGGCGTCTTCGAGGACCGTATCGCCGCACTCGAGGGTGGCGTGGCAGGTCTTGCCGTCGCCTCCGGTGCCGCTGCCATCACCTATGCCCTGCAGGCTCTTGCCCAGGCCGGTGACCACGTGGTGGCTCAGAAGACCATCTACGGTGGCTCCTACAACCTGCTGGAGCATACACTCTCCCAGTTTGGCGTCGAGACCACGTTTGTCGATGCCCATAACCTGGAAGAGGTTGAGGGCGCCATCAAGGACAACACCACGGTCATCTATCTCGAGACGCTCGGCAACCCCAACTCTGACATCCCCAACATCGACACCATCTCCGAGATCGCCAAGAAGCACGGTCTGCCGGTTGTCGTCGACAACACCTTCGGCACCCCGTATCTGTTCCGTCCGCTGGAGCATGGTGCCAACATCGTCGTCCACTCCGCAACCAAGTTCATCGGCGGCCACGGTACTTCGCTGGGCGGTGTGATCGTCGATGGCGGTAACTTCGATTGGAAGGCGAGCGGAAAGTACGCCCAGATCGCTGAGCCCAACCCCTCCTACCACGGTGTCTCGTTTGCCGAGGCTGCCGGTCCCGCCGCCTTCGCAACCTATGTCCGCGCTATCCTGCTGCGTGACGAGGGCGCCTGCATCAGCCCGTTCAACGCCTGGGTCCTGCTCCAGGGCACCGAGACTCTGTCGCTGCGCGTCGACCGTCATGTCGAGAACACCAAGAAGGTCGTTGAGTTCCTGGCTGGTGACAGCCACGTCGCCAAGGTGAACCACCCGAGCCTGCCTGAGCATCCCGATCACGAGCTCTATCAGAAGTACTTCCCCAACGGCGGTGCCTCGATTTTCACCTTTGAGATTAAGGGCGGCCAGGAGGCAGCTTGGAAGTTCATCGATCATCTGCAGGTGTTCTCGCTGCTCGCCAACGTGGCCGACGTCAAGTCGCTCGTCGTGCACCCGGCTACCACCACGCACTCCCAGCTCTCTGCCGAGGAGCTTGCTGAGCAGAACATCACGCCCTCCACGATCCGTCTTTCCATCGGTACCGAGAACGCCGAGGATATCATTTGGGACCTGAAGCAGGCCTTCGCCGCGCTGGACGAGTAAGGCGACTTGTGCAAGGACCCCTTGCGACTCGATAGGTATAACTGCATAAAATGCCTGCTCAAGGCGCCTGTGCGAACAATGGTTGCACAGGCGCCTTTTTTGCATAGAGAGGGTGCAAAAACAGGGTTTTTGACACGCTTTATGCATTTGAGTTGTGGAAAACTCCTGTTGAGAGGATGTGAGTTTTACGCAATTGACGTGCACCTTTTGAGTAAAACCGCAGGTCGCGATTTGCTCGGGGTACTATGCAGCGCGATCGAATCACACGCAGCTCAAACGCAGCAAAAACACACTACGGAGGTTTCCAGCTACATGAGGATCGATTCACGAAAACCGAAAGCCGTCGCCCTTTCCGCCGCTCTGACCGTGGCACTTTTGGCGGGCGTCGGCGCAACTGATGCCCACGCGGCAACGCTATCCGATACAGTCGGATCAACGCCCTCCGAGGCCACGTTGGTGCAGCCTGTCGACTACCGCGGCGACGGTTATGGCTCTATGCAGGAGTGGAACGCCTCGATGGGGGCAAAGCGCGATTCCCTGGTGATGCGCGCTCAGATCATTATGAATATGTATGGCGACTATGCTACCGATGACGAGCGCGCTGTGTTGCAGGGCTGCATCGACGGTGCGGGTAGCCTGTTGACGATGGGGGAGGTCGACGCCAAGTCGACCGAGCTCGACGAG
>CAJMPE010000031.1 GCA_905215275.1 uncultured bacterium
AACTTAATATATTTCGCCGCCCCTCTGCCAAGCTCGGGAGACGACACGTTGATGTCTGCTTAACTCTGCTCGCTCAGCTAATTTCTTTGTTGGGGGTCCACTATTTGCTGGAGAGTGAACTTGCATTGCATTGGCTCGCCCTCTGCTTGTAGTTTTTCCTCGTCAAAATCGAAGATCATGATGGCGCAGTTGGGGAGTTTTGTTGGGAGCTCGAAGCCCTCTGGGGCTGCAGCCTTGATGAATTGGCGGCTGGCGCTGCCGTGGCTTACTGCTAGGAGGGTTTCGATGCCCTCGGCTCCCATGAGATTGGTGAGGGTGCCTACCATGCGTTCTTGCAGCGCGCGGTTCCCTTCTCCTCCAAAGGGGACCAAATCCTCACCCGGATCCCAGACGTCGGTAGGCAATGCGTCGTGGGGGCCTTCTTCGAAGGTGCCGTAGCAGCGCTCAATGATGCCTTCGCAGGGCTCGACTGCTGCGTCCGGGCCAAGGAGTTCGGTTGCGACGAGCCTAGCTGTGTCCATGGCTCGGCCTAAGGGTGAAGAGACCACTTTGTCGGGAACGACGTTGTGAGATTTGATCCATGTAGCTGCCATCCCGGCTTGCTGACGGCCTAAGTCGGTGAGCGGTGAGTCGCAGCGGCCCTGGACCAGCTTTTTGACGTTGAATTCCGTCTGGCCGTGGCGGAGTAGATATAGACGCTTCATGCTCTCCCCTTCTGTATAACTTGCTTTGCCGGCACAGCCCTACTCGTGGGTATGTCCTACGTAGTCTTCGTCGATCGTAATCTTGGCAATCGACTTGGGGTATTCCGATTCGACCCTCTGGGCCAACGCGTGCTTCAGGTCCTCGGCGTCCATGCCCATATCCGAGGGACGCACGCAGTCAAAGATCACGTTGGTGTGCGTAGGACCCGGCACACAGCGCAGATCGTGAATCGAAAGGCGGCTATCGATCTGTTGGGCCATGGCGTTAATGCGTAAACGCATGCTCGCCACCTTTGGATCGTCGGTCACGATGGGATCGTAATGGAGCGTGACGATCATGCCGTCCTCGTCCCTAAACGCCTGCTCGATGTTATCGAGCGTGTCGTGACTTTCCAGCGGGCTGGCCTCGGCCGCCATCTCGGCATGTGCGCTTGCAAACTTCCTGCCCGGACCGTAATCGTGAACCATCAAATCGTGAACGCCCAAAACGCCGGGGTAGCTCATGATCTTGTCTCGAATGTGCTTGACCAACTTAGGATCGGGCGTCTGGCCCAAAAGCGGGCTCACCGTATCCTGGATGAGTTCAAAACCGCTCCAGCCAATATAGGCGCCAACGGCAAGGCCGACCCATGCGTCAAGATTGATGTGCGTCATCTGCGAAACAATTGCGCACGCTAGCACGGCGCCCGTGGCAAGAACATCGTTCTTGGAATCTTGCGCGGTCGCATGCAGCGTCTCGGACTCAATGCGATCGCCGAGCTTTTGGTTGAGGGCCGCCATCCAGAGCTTTACGACCATCGAAAGCGCTAGAACTGCCACCAGGGCAAGCGAGAACTCGACAGGTTCGGGGTGGATGACGCGCTCAACCGAGGACTTCACCAGCTCAACGCCAATCAGCAGCACGAGCGCCGCCACGACCAATCCCGAGAGATACTCATAGCGACCGTGGCCGTAAGGATGCTCGGGGTCGGCCGGCTTGCTCGCCAGCTTAAAGCCCAGCACGCTCACGATATTCGAACTAGCATCGGACAGGTTGTTCATGGCATCCGCCACGATCGAAACCGATCCCGACAGCACACCAATTGCGCCCTTCGCAGCACAAAGCGCCACATTGGCGACAATACACACCATGCCCGCTAACGTGCCCACACGCGCACGATCGCCCTGCGCGCGCTTAACTATCCACTCGACCATCTGCATCCGCCCCCACGGTACTACCTATATATCTATTGCTCAAACGGATTGTAGTGTAGCCACTTTGTCCTCAAGATACAAAAAGGCCGCAGCCCACACGGGCCACGGCCTTGGAATGTGACAAAGGAATCGTCCTTTTGTCGCACAGGTTTATGCGCTTACCTCAGCAGCGCTCGCCACTGTTTCGGACGAATCGGCTCCGTCCCCCGTCGTCTGCCCCTTCGTCGGCACCACACCAAAGCAGTAGCTCAGCGCCGCAGACATCGCGAATGCTACACCACCGGCAGCGCAGCACCACAGCAGGTTCGAGATGCCGCCCGTGGCAAAGCCAATGACCATGAGGACATTCGTCATGCCGATGGTATAGGCCGTAACGTGGCCCACGGCCGCAACAAGGCCTCCGACGGCGCCGCCAATGGCCATGCACGTCAGGCACCTGCCATATTTAAAGCCGCAACCGTACAGCGCCGGCTCGCTTACGCCACCAAGCACACCCGAGATCGAATAGCCCAGCATGAGCGCCTTCTCGTCCTTATCCGCAACGCGAAGCGACGCGCCAAAGGGCATGCCCCAAACGGCGAACGTTGCCATCGTCGCGGCGATCAGGATGCACGAATCCGTTCCCACACTCATAAACTGCGCATAGGCGAGCGATAGGACGACGTTGCTGACGCCCGCGATCTTTAGGAACTCCCAGCCTGCGGCAAGCCCCATGAGCGTGAGCAGCGACACAATGCCACCGGAATTGCCAAGCATAAACATAAGCTGGCCCAACAGCATGCCCAGATAGCTGCCCGCCGGCGCCGTAATGCACAGCGAAACCGGAACCATGACAAGCAAGGTCGCAAACGGAACAAACGAAAACGCCACGGCCTTAGGGATAACGCGCTTAAAGAAACACTCCACTCGCCATAGCACGGGCACCGAGATGAGAACCGGAATAACAGTCGTCGTGTAATCGTTGACCGGCGCAGGAAGCAGACCATACACGGAAGTCATCGATGCCCCCGTCGTCGATGCGGCATCGACAAGCTTGAGTAAATCGGGTGCAATCAATACGCCGCCCAGCATCATGCCCAGCTGCTCCGAGCAACCGAGCTGGCGGGCGGCCGCCCAACCAAGATAAATGGGCAAAAAGTAGTAGCCGGCGTTATAGAGCCAACTGTAGAACAGGCGATAGATATCGGAATCGGCAGACCACAGGCCCAGCATGCCTTCGCCCATAATGACAGCGACGGTGCGGAACAACGCCGCGCAGACAATAAACGGCAGCGCCGACATCATGCTTTTGGACAGATAGTCCACCACGGCCATGGCGTTTGATGAAACCGACGTTGTAAACGAGGTGTTAGAAACTTGTAGCATGGAACGCCTTTCCCAATATGACATGCGGGCTGTCCCTTTGTCACATCGTGCGGTATCGACCGATTGCGCGGTACTTTTCGTAGCGGAGGTTTGTGAGGGTCGCGTCGTCGAGCTGCCCAAGCGTATCGAAGGCATCAAATGCCGAGGACATGACGGCACCGGCGATCTCCTCATGCGACAGGCCCTTATCGTCAACAATGCCGTCGATGATGCCGAGCGCCAGCAGATCGGGGGCCGTGAGCTTAAGCGCCTCGGCGGCCTCATCCGCACGCTCGGTATCCTTCCACAGGATCGACGCACAGGCCTCGGGGCTCACGACCGAATAGGCCGAGCTCGAGAGCATCAGGATGCGGTCGGCCACGGACAGCGCCAGCGCGCCACCAGAGCCGCCCTCGCCTGTCACCACCGAGACAATCGGCGTCTTAAGGCCGCTCATCTCCATGAGATTCTGGGCGATGGCCTCGCCCTGACCGCGTTCCTCGGCACCGATGCCGCAAAACGCGCCCGAAGTATCGACCAGGCACAGAACCGGTCGACCAAACTTTTCGGCCTGGCGCATCAGGCGACGCGCTTTGCGGTAGCCCTCGGGATGTGCCATACCAAAGTTGCGACGCATGCGCTCTTTGGTCGTGGTGCCGCGCTCGATGGCGATGACCGTTACGGGGCGTCCGTCTTTCCAGCCAATGCCAGCCACCACAGCAGCGTCGTCGCCAAAGTAGCGGTCGCCGTGCAGCTCCACAAATCCATCCAGGCCCAGCGAGATCATCTCGCCTGCCGTGGCGCGATCTGCCGAGCGGGTCTGCTTGACAATCTCGAGCGCGGTTTTTGGTGCGGCCGAGCGCTTGAACAAGTGTCCCAGCTTTTTGCCGCGGCGACCCGTATGCACGATCTCATGCGGTGCCCCCAGGCCGGGCGCGTGCCCTTCGTGCAGCGCCAGCAGCTCGCCTACCGTGAGCGCAATCTCGCCACGCGGAACAACGGCATCGCAAAAGCCGTGCTCCAGCAAAAACTCGGAGCGCTGGAATCCCTTGGGCAGGCGCTTGTGCATGTTCTGCTCGATCACGCGCGGGCCGGCAAATGCCGTCAGGGCATCGGGCTCGGCCAGGATAATATCGCCCTCCATGGCAAAGCTCGCGGTTACGCCTCCGGTCGTGGGGTCGGTGAGCACCGTGATATACAGGCCGCCCGCCTCGCTGTGGCGCCTAACCGCCGCAGAAATCTTGGCCATCTGCATAAGCGATGTCACGCCCTCTTGCATGCGCGCACCGCCCGAAACGGTAAAGCCGACAACTGGCAATCCAAGCTCGGTCGCTCGCTCAAATGTGCGACAGATCTTCTCGCCCACCACGGAACCCATCGAGCCCATCATAAAGTTGGCGTCCATAAAGAAGAGCGCGGTATCGCAACCGCAGATTTTGCCCCTGCCGCACACAACGGCATCGTGCTCGCCCGAACGCTCGCTCACGCTCTTGAGCTTGTCGGCATAGCCGGGAAACGAGAGGAAGTCCTCCGGCGCCAGACTGGCATCCCATTCCTCAAACGTGCCCTCGTCAATCGTCATGCGCATGCGGTCGCGCCCGCTCACGCGAAAGTGTTTGCCGCAACGAGGGCAGACCTCGAGGTTGTCGTGCAGGCGCGCCTCATCGATCACGCGGCGGCACTCCGGGCACTTGATAAACACGTGGCGCGCGGGAAACTCGGCGCACGACTCGGTCATCGGTCCCTCGAGGACGTTGACCGTCTTCGCTTTTCTATTCATCAGCATAGAGATGCCCCATCAGATCGGTGTGATACATGCCCGACAAGAACTCGTCGTTTGCCAGCACGTCGAGCTGAAGCTCGCTGTTTTCGCTCACGCCCTCAATCACGAGCTCGCCCAGGGCCGAGCGCATCTTGCGAATGGCGCCGTCACGCGTGGGCGCACACACGATGAGCTTGCCAAGCATGGAGTCGTAGTACGGCGGAACTTTAGCACCGGTAAACATGGCGGAATCCCAGCGCACGCGCGGACCACCCGGCACACGCAACGCGGTGACCGTTCCGCATGACGGCAGAAAATCCGGCGTTTCGGCATTGATGCGGCACTCCATGGCGTGGTTGCGGACCGGCATGTCCTCCTGCTCAAAGGGCAGAGGCTGGCCGGCTGCCACGCGCAGCTGCCACTTGACCAAGTCGGTATCGGTCACAAACTCCGTAACCGGATGCTCCACCTGCAAGCGCGTGTTCATTTCCATAAAGTAGAAATTGCCGTCGTCCGAATACAGGAACTCGATGGTACCGGCTCCTTCGTAGCCGACGGCACGAGCCAGGTCACGCGCTGCCTTGTGCATGCGAGCACGAATGTCGTCGTGTCCGTCGAGGCACGGCGCGGGGCTCTCCTCGATTAGCTTTTGGTTGCGCCGCTGCACCGAGCACTCGCGCTCGCCGAGCGAAAACACATGGCCCTGCTTATCGGCCATAATCTGTACCTCAACGTGATGCGCCGGCGCGACGAACTTCTCCATGTAGCACTCGCCGTCGCCAAAAACGGCCTCGCCCTCGGCGCGTGCTTCAATAAAGGCCTTTGCCGCATCTTCCACGCGCTCGACCTTACGAATACCGCGACCGCCGCCGCCCGCACGCGCCTTAATAAGCACGGGGCAGCCAATGCGCTCAGCCTCGGCCGTTGCCTCCTCGGGACTTTTGAGCAAATCGCAGCCCGGCACGATGGGCACGCCCGCCGCGGCAGCCGTTCGACGTGCGGCGTCCTTGTCGCCCATGCTGTCGATCACCTTGGCCGAAGGACCAACAAACGCCAGGCCATACTTGTCGCAGTCGCGCACGAAGCTCGCCTTCTCGGAGAAAAAGCCATAGCCGGGATGAATTGCCTTAGCTCCCGACTTTACGGCACAGGTGAGCACAGCATCGTCGTTGAGGTAGCTCTCGGCAAGACGCGGACCGCCGATGCAATACGCCTCGTCGGCAAGCTGCACGTGCAGCGCGTCCGCATCGGCCGTGGAATAAACGGCGACGGTCTTGATGCCCATATCGCGGCACGCGCGGATAACACGGACCGCGACTTCGCCGCGGTTGGCGATGAGCACTTTGTCGAACATGAAGCCTTCCTTAACTTTCGTGCATGAGTGCAAAAGACATATCGGCGCGGCAGCAAACCTCACCGTTGACGCTCGCAGTACCCGTCGCAAAGCGGAACGGCCCGCGCGCACGCGTGATGGTGCACACCAGATCAACCGTGTCGCCCGGGCGCACCGGACGCTTAAAGCGCACCTTGTCCAGACTCGTGTAGAACGGCGTCGCGCCGCGCGCTTCCTCATCGCCCATCAGCAGCACGCAACAGTTTTGGGCGAGCATCTCGCACTGAATCACGCCGGGGACCACCGGGTTTCCCGGAAAATGCCCCTGCAAAAAGTACTCGTCGCCCGTAATCGTGATCTTGCCGTGGGCCTCGTCGCCCACCAGCTCGGCCTCGTCGAGCAAAAGCATCGGTTCGCGATGCGGCAACAGTTCCTTAAGCTCTTCTTTGTTCATGGATATCACCTATCCGATCCTCATAAGGCAACTGCCAAACTCCACGAGGTCGCCGTCGGCCACGCAGATCTCGAGCACCTCGCCGTCTGCCTCTGCCGTTACCTCGTTGAGAACCTTCATGGCCTCGATGATGCAGAGCGTCTCGCCGGCCTTGACCTTAGAGCCCACGTGCACAAACGGCTCGTCGCCCGGCGCCGGGGCAGCATAGAAAACGCCGACCATGGGAGCGGTCACCTCGGTGCCCTTGGGCTCCGGTGCGGCGGCAGGTGTCTGCGCGGCGGGCTCCGGTGCGGCAGGCGCGACTGTGGGAGCTGCAACTGGAGCGGCCATAGCGCTCGGCATGGGCATGGGCACGGCAACCGGCTGTGCTGCGCTCGCGCGCTCGAGTTCGACCGCGGTGCCATCGGGCTCCTCAACGCGTACGCGCGTGAGGCCGCGGTCCTCCATAACATCGGCTATCTCGGCAAGTCTTTTGGAATCCATGCTCTAGCTCCTCGTATATCTACGCAGCGCGATGGCGGCGTTGTGTCCGCCAAAGCCCAGGTTGGTCGAAAGCGCCCAGGTAAGGTCGGCGCGAACCGCTCGATTAGGCGTGTAATCAAGATCGCAGGCGGGATCGGGCGTGTGGTAGTTAATGGTCGGCGGCACCACGCCCTGCTCGAGCGCCATGGCGCAGGCCATGACCTCGATGGCGCCCGTGGCACCGATCATGTGGCCGGTCATCGACTTAGTCGACGAGACGTGCGCGGCGCGCGCCGCGTCCTCGCCGAGCGCACGCTTAATGCCCGTCGTCTCGGACGAATCGTTGAGCTTGGTCGATGTGCCGTGGGCATTGATGTAGAGACCCTCGGAAGGCTTGACGTCGCCCTCGGTCACCGCCAGCGATATCGCGCGGGCAATGCCGGCAGCCTCGGGATCAGGACTCGTGATGTGATAGGCATCATCGGTGTTGCCGTAGCCCACGACCTCGGCATAAATGTGCGCACCGCGCGCCTGCGCATGTTCCATGCTCTCGAGTACCAGCACGCAGGCGCCCTCGCCCATCACAAAGCCGTCGCGGTCTGCATCGAACGGACGGCAGGCCGTCGCGGGATCGGGGTTGGTGGTCAATGCGCGGCAGGACGTAAAGCCCGCAACGGCATCGGGGATAATTGCAGCCTCGGCGCCGCCCGCGAGGATCGCGTCGGCATAGCCGTGCTTGATGGCGCGGAACGCCTCGCCCACCGCATGGGCCGAGGTTGCGCACGCGGTCACCACGGGCAGGGTCGGGCCCTTTGCCTTGTGGCGGATTGCGATATTGCCCGATGCCATGTTGGGGATCATCATCGCGATCATATAGGGCGATGCGCGGCGGGGCCCACGTTCGGCAATCGTATGGACGTTGTCGACGAGCGTCGTCATGCCGCCCACGCCCGAGCCCACGTAGACGCCCAGGCGCTCGCGATCGATGGCGCCTTCGACATCAAAGCCCGCATCGTGCATGGCTTCGTCCGAAGCCGCCATCGCAAACTGAACGCAGGGGTCGAGATGCTTGGCGTCACGCTTGCCAAAGTACTCGTTGCTGTCAAAGCCCTTGACCTCGGCTGCCACCTTGACGGCAAACGCATCGGTATCGAAGTGCGTGATCGGGCCGATGCCGCACGTGCCAGCACACATTGCCGCCCAGGTGGCAAGCGCGGTGTTGCCGAGCGGCGACACGGCACCGATACCGGTGATTGCAACTCTCTGTTCCATCATGGTCTCCTCATCCAAGCCGTTCTTCGGCCCTGGTTTCTACATCGCCATTCCGCCGTCGACGCGCACGACCTCACCCGTAATGTAGGCAGCCGCATCGCTCGCCAAAAAGCGCACCACGCCGGCCACCTCCTCGGGGCGCGCCATACGCTTAAGGGGAATCTGCTCCTCGGTTACCGTACGCACCTTCTCCGAGAGCTTTGCCGTCATATCCGTCTCGACAAACCCGGGGGCAACCGCGTTCACTCGTACGCCGCGGGGCGCAAGCTCGCGCGCCACCGCCTTGGTCAGGCCGATCACGCCCGCCTTGGAGGCAGCGTAGTTGGCTTGCCCAGCATTGCCCATCAGGCCCACGACCGAGCTCATGTTGACGACGCAGCCGCCGCGCTGGCGCATAAAGGTCTTGGTGAGCGCGCGCGTCGTGTTAAACGTTCCTTTAAGATTGACATCGAGCACGCGATCGAAGGCGTCATCGCCCATGCGCATGAGCAGGCCATCGCGGGTGATGCCAGCGTTGTTGACGAGCGCCCAAATGGAGCCAAAGTCGTTGAGGACCGCTTCCACGCACGCGTTGACGGCAGCGGGGTCGGCCACGTCGCATTGATATGAGCGCGCCGTGGCGCCAGCCGCCTCGCAGGCGTCGCACGTCTCGCGCGCCGCATCGACGCTGCCGGCATAGACGACGGCGATATCGTAGCCATCCTCCGCCAGACCGATAGCGCAGGCGCGGCCGATACCCCGCGAGCCGCCCGTGACCAGTGCCACGCGACGTGAGTCGTTGCGCTCGAGCGCGCCGTTGTTCAAGTTGCCCATGTCATTCCTTTCGGGTTACAGCCCTGTGGACCATGCGAGCTCGTCGGCAATAGCTGCGACCTGCTCGGCCGTCTCGCACGAATACACACGAACGTCGCTCAACGTACGCTTGATCAGGCCGGACAGCGTTTTGCCGGGGCCGACCTCAATAAATGTGTCGATGCCTTGATCCTGCAGAGCATGCAGCGTATCGACCCAGCGCACGGCATGGCTCACCTGATTGGCCAAGACATCCGATGCCGTCTGGGGGTCCGCCGGATAGGGCGCCGCTGTCATATTTGCCAAAACAGGAATGAGCAACGGGGACGGCGCGTGACCGGCCTCAATATATGCGGCAAGGCCACAGGTCGCCTCGGCCATATAGGGGCTATGAAATGCACCCGACACCGCGACCTTCATGGCGCGGCCGCCAGCCTCTTTTACTAGGACGTCGAGGGTCTGCAGCGCATCGGGCGCTCCGGCCACAACCGTCTGCTGGGGACTGTTGTAGTTGACCGGCCAGCAGTCCTCGCCGGCCTGCGCAGCTAGGTTCTCGACTTGCGCAGCATCAAGTTTGATGACGGCGCGCATGCCGCCGGGGTGACGCTCGGCCGCCGTGGCCATCAATGCCGCGCGCTCACACACGAGCTCAAAACCCGCTCGCGTATCGAATGCCCCCGCAAAGGTGAGTGCAGCGACCTCGCCCAGCGAGAATCCCGCACAGGCGGCAGGCACCACGCCGCGCTCGCGCAGGGCGACGGCGACAGCCAAGTCGTGCACGAACACGCAAGGCTGCGTGTTCTCGGTCTGCGAGAGCTCCTCCTTGGAGGCGCTCCGGCACTGCTCGCTCGTCCCCGGGCGCACCTCATCGGCAATGGCGAACACCTCGGCGGCCGCCGGCGATGTCTCGATCAAGTCGACGCCCATCGCGGGGTGCTGGGCACCCTGGCCGGCAAACAAAAACGCTACGCCACCCATGCGCACGCACCCTTCAGGACGTGCTCGGCGCCGGCGACCAGGTCGTCAACGATTTCGCGTGCGCTCTGGCGCTCGTTGACCATGCCGGCAATCTGTCCACACAAAAACGAACCCTCTTCGTAGTTGCCGTCCTTGGCGGCCTTACGCAGCGCACCGGTTCCCATAGCACCGAGCTCCTCGGCACTCGCGCCGAAACCCTCGCTCTTGGCATAGGCGTTGGTGAAGGGGCTCTTGAGGGCGCGCACTGGATGTCCCGTCGAGCGACCGGTCGCACGCGTTGAAGTGTCGTTGGCCTTCAGGACCATCTCTTTGTACTGCTCCGAGACGGTGCACTCGTCTGCGACCAGAAAGCGCGTACCCACTTGCACGCCTTCGGCGCCCAGCATAAAGGCGGCCGCCACGCCGCGGCCGTCGGCAATACCGCCGGCGGCCACGACGGGAATGTCAACCGCATCGACGACCTGCGGCACCAGTGCCATCGTCGAGGTCTCGCCAATATGGCCGCCCGATTCGGTACCCTCGGCAACAACCGCCGTGGCTCCACGACGTGCCACGAGGCGCGCCAGCGCCACCGAGGCAACGACCGGGATGACCTTGATGCCCGCCTCGTTCCACGCCTTCATGTACTTGGCGGGATTGCCGGCGCCCGTCACGACGACCGGCACTCGCTCGTCAATCACGACCTGCGCGACCTCGTCGGCAAACGGGCTCATGAGCATGACGTTGACGCCAAAGGGCTTATCCGTCTTGGCGCGCAGCTCATGAATCTGGTCGCGAAGCCAGTTGGCGTCGGCGTTCATGGCCGCGATGATGCCTAAGCCACCCGCCTCGGACACTGCGGACGCCAGCGAGGCATCGGCAATCCAGGCCATACCGCCCTGGAACACGGGCTTTTCGATGCCGAGCAGATCGCAGAGAGGAGTCTTGAGCATCTCTACTTCTCCAATGCCGCCTCGACCGTATCGGCGAACTCGCCGACCGTCTTGGGGTTCTCCTCGGTATCGAGCTGGATGCCAAACTCGTCCTCGACGGCAACGAGGATCTCGACGGTGCCCAGGCTGTCGAGACCAATCTCCTCGAGCGTGGACTCGGGCTTCATCTCGACATCGTCAAGACCGGCGGTCTCGCGGATAACGTCGCAAACGCGCTCGAAGGTCTTCTGATCTGCCATGGTAGTTCTCCTTTGGTTGTGCCCTAGGGCGTTTTTATTTCCTATGTGCGACTACTTCCAACGAAGCAGATAGCCACCTATATCCAGACCGGCGCCAAATCCAACCAAGGCGATGGTGTCGCCTGTGTGAAGTGCACCGGCGTTTGCCAGCCGGTCGAGGGCAAGCGGAATGCATGCGCTCGAAATGTTGCCGGTCTCGCGCAACGTGCGAAACACGCGCTCGTCCGGCACGCCCAAGCGCTTGACCGCCTGGCTCAGGATTCGTTCGTTAGCCTGATGGAATACAAAATGATCGATGTCTTCGACCAAAATGCCCGCATCGATCGCAAGCTTATGGACCGTGTCGCAGATGGCGTTGACGCCGAACTTGAACACGCGGCGGCCATTCATGGACAGCACGCTCGCGCTATCTGCGGAAGCCTTAAACGGCGAGGTACCGACCAGACCGGGAACGCGCAACGTCTCGACGTCGGGCGCCGTCGAAAGCTCAACGGCAAGGGGACTGTCTCCCCCAGCCTCAATCACTGCGGCGCCTGCCCCATCGCCAAAGAGCACGCAGGTGGCACGGTCGGTCCAGTCGAGCGCGCGCGTCATCTGCTCGGCAGCAACGACAAGCACGCGCTCGGCGCGACCGCGGGCGATATAGCCCTCGGCGACATCGAGCGCAAATACGAAGCCGGCACAAGCCGCCGAGACATCGAAGGCAGGGCACGTCGCGCCTAGTCGCTCAGCAACGGCACACGCCTCAGCGGGAACAAGGTGGTCACCCGTCGTCGTCGAGCAGACGATCAGATCCAGCTGGCTCGCGTCGATTCCGGACACCTGGAGTGCCCGCTCACTCGCCGCTACGGCAAGGTCGTCAAGTGACTCGGTGGTGCAGACGTGGCGGCTCTTGATACCCGTGCGGGTAAAAATCCACTCATCCGAGGTATCGAGGAACTCAGACAGCTCGTCATTGGAAACACTGCGTTCAGGAAGCGCCGAGCCTGTTCCAAGAATCGTGAAACCCATCACTAACCTCCTTTGAGTTGTTGACGTGTTTACATCGACCAAGAGAGGATAACGCATTTCAGTCTTTGTTGACGTGTTAACATTAAATTGTCCAAATGCGACAAAGGCTTCACATTGTGTCTATCTCTCGACACCATTGCGTCATTCACTTATTCAATAAGGAGGTAGCAGCCGCTATGGATGCCCAATTAACGATTGTCGACGTAACCGGATCGACCAACGATGACCTGCTCGAGGCAGGAAAACAGGGTGCGCCGCACGGCACAGGACTTGCCGCCCGCGCGCAAACGGCAGGACGCGGCCGGCGCGGCCACAAGTGGGATTCAACCGCCGGCAACCTATTGCTTTCGATTGTCCTGCGTCCATGCGTTAATCCCGCAAAGTACTCTGGTCTTGCCGCCGTCAGCGGCCTAGCGGTGCTCGAAGCACTCGAAAAGCAAGGCCTTGCAAGCGAAATAGCCCTCAAATGGCCCAACGACCTGGTCGCGCGAGGACGCAAGCTCGGCGGCATTCTGGTCGAGGCCGCACGCGATAACGAAGGCAAACCTTTCGCCGTCTGCGGCATTGGTGTCAACGTAAACTACACGCCCCAAGAGGTGCCCGATGGCGGCCTGGCGGCAATTGGCCTCTCGGACCTCAACGAGAGCGTTCCCGCCGTCGACATGCTCCTCGATGAGGTCTATCACGCAGTTATAGACGCTGTAGATACCTGGGCAGAGCGCCTCAACGCCATGGAAGAAAACGCCGGTCCGCTCGCGCCCGTCCACGACGAATATATCGCTCACCTCAATTGGATCGGGAAGCACGTTATCGCCCGCTCCCCCGCTGGAGACGAGCTGGCACGAGGCATATTTAGAACGGTCGACGATTGCGGCCGCGCATGCATTGAGACCGAGAGCGGCTTGTGCGTCTTCCACTTCGAAGAAGCATCCTTGCGCCCCCTGAGCGAATAGGGCGCCGCAGCCGCCGGCTCGGCAGACGAATTCGCTATCCCAAAATCTAAACTCAAAACAAAAGGGCCCCGCTACCGTAACGGCAGCGGGGCCCTTTAAGCTATGAGCGATATCGCTTAGAGCTTGATGTCGATGTCGACGCCAGCGGGGAGGTCGAGACGCATGAGCGAATCAACGGTGCCCGAGGTGGGGTCGAGGATGTCGATGAGGCGCTTGTGGGTGCGCATCTCGAACTGCTCACGGGAGTCCTTGTTCACGTGCGGCGAGCGGATAACCGTGTACAGGTTGCGCTCGGTGGGCAGGGGGACAGGACCGGAAACGCGAGCGCCGGTCTTCTGAGCGGTCTCGACGATGAGCTTCGCGGACTGATCGACGACCTCGTGATCATAGCCCTTGAGGCGAATGCGGATCTTCTGGGTAGCCAACTTAAACCTCCAAAGAGTGCGAGAGATGTTCTCGCAGGATTACGTAACAGGGAGCTCGAACTTAGGCGTTCTTGCTCATGACCTCGTCCACGATGGACTTGGGCGCAGGCTCATAAGAGTCGAACTGCATCGTGTAGGATGCACGGCCCTGGGTCTGGGAGCGAAGGTCGGTAGCGTAACCGAACATCTCGCCCAGCGGCACCTTGGCACGGATGAGCTTGCTGTTCTTGCGATCCTCCATACCCTCGATCTTGCCGCGGCGACCGGAGAGGTTGCCCATAACGTCGCCCATGTACTGCTCGGGGGTCTCGACCTCGACAGCCATGATCGGCTCGAGCAGCTGCGGATCGGACTTCTTGAGGGCGTCCTTGATAGCCATGGAACCGGCGATCTTGAAGGCGGCCTCGGAGGAGTCGACCTCGTGGTAAGAACCGTCGAACAGGGTGACCTTCACGTCGAGGACAGGGAAGCCAGCGATAACACCGGTCTGCAGTGCCTCCTGGATGCCCTTGTCGATCGAGGGGATGTACTCCTTGGGAACGACACCGCCGGCGATGGCGTTGACGAACTCGTAGCCAAAGCCCTCTTCCAT